>JAKAZP010000037.1 GCA_021815905.1 Pseudomonadota bacterium
CGGGTTACGTGCCCCGAGGCGGGCGGAAACGCCGACCAGGCGGAACCGGGAGCGTGGCATTGGGTGGTAGGATGACGCATGCACACGCACCGCCTGACACCGGCGCTCTGCGCCATCGCGCTGTTGCCCGCCCTTGCGCTCGCGAAGCCGGCGCCCAAGCCGCCGGCCTCCGGCGAGGCGCAGAACCCCGAGCAGTACTGGACGGTCCCGCACACCGTCACCACCCACGGCGATGTCACGATCGGCGGCAGGCGTATCCGCTACACGGCCGACGCCGGCACGCTGATCCTGCGCGCCAAGGACGGCAAGCCGACCGGCGAGCTGTTCTACGTCGCCTACTTCAAGGACGGCGGCCGCCCGAACCGGCCGGTCGCATTTCTCTACAACGGCGGTCCGGGCGGCTCCTCGTCACCGCTGCACATCGGCGCCTTCGGCCCGATGCGCGTGATGACCGAAAGCCACACGCATACCCCTCCGGCGCCTTACCGGCTGCTCGACAACCACTACAGTCTGCTCGATGCGAGCGATCTCGTGTTCGTCGATGCGATGGGCACCGGGTTCAGCCGCATCCTCGGCAAGAGCCTCGGCGGCGTCGGGACGCCGAAGATGTTCTACGGCGTCGACCCGGATGCGAAGGCCTTCGCCGAGTTCATCACTCAGTTCCTGTCCCGGTACGGGCGCTGGAATTCGCCGAAGTACCTGATCGGGGAAAGCTACGGCACGACGCGCTCGGCGGCGTTGGCCAACATTCTCGAGCAGAACGACAGCGTCGACCTCAACGGCATCGTGCTGCTGTCGACCATCCTCGGCTTCGACACCAGCATCGATTCGGCCAATCTCAACCCCGGGGTGAACCTGCCGTACGCGCTGGCGTTGCCGAGCTACGCGGCGGTCGCCTGGTACCACAAGGTGCTGCCGCAGCGCCCCGCGAGCCTGCACCCGTGGCTGGATCAGGTGCAGTCCTGGGCGATGGGACCGTATCTGTCCGCCCTCGAGCAGGGCAACGCGCTCGCCCGGGCGGACGAGGAGCGGATCGCGAAGCGGATGGCGGCCTACACCGGGCTCCCCGAGAGCTACGTGCTCAAGGCCGACCTGCGTGTGACCGGACCGCAGTTCGAGCACGAGCTGCTGCTGCCGGGCGGAGAGATCACCGGCAGGCTCGATGCGCGGTTCTCCGGCCCCGCGATGGACCCGCTCGCCGAGTACGCCGAGTACGACCCGCTGATATCCGCCATCGGCTCGGCCTACGTCTCGGCATTCAACGATTACGTCCGCAACACGCTGCACTTCGGCGCCGGCCATCG
Source organism: Pseudomonadota bacterium (assembly GCA_021815905.1). The sequence continues at coordinate 1,305 of JAKAZP010000037.1, forward strand.
CTACGAATTCCTCTCGGACGCCGTCGGCAACCAGTGGGACTTCCGGCACACGCCCCCCGGTCAGGGCTCGCCGGAATACGTCGGAACCAACGTGTTGCCGGATCTGGCGGCGGCGATGACGGTGAATCCCGATCTCAAGGTGATGGTGAACGCCGGCTACTTCGATCTGGCGACCCCGTACTACGCGGCCGTCTATCAGATGCGGCAGCTGCCGATGCAGCCGAAGCTCGCGCAGAACGTCGAGTTCGACTTCTATCACACCGGCCACATGATCTACGTCGCCCCGCAGGGCCTCGTGCAGCTGCACGCCAACATCGTGAGCTTCATCCGCGGCACCGAGGGCGCCGCTTCGAAGCGCTGACCGGGTCGCACCGCCCCCTCGCCGCCGGGATTGCGGGCGCTCCGGCTCCCGGCGCCCGCACTCGGCTATACTCCCCGCGAGCGCCCAACAAGAAGGGAGAGACCACGTGAAGAAATGCGCCGCTGCCGCGTTCATTCTCGCGCTGAGCTGGGTCGGGCTGGCCCGTTCCGCCGACCGACTGCTGCTCCGGTTCCCGTCGATGTCGAAGACGCTCATCGTGTTCGAGTACGGCGGAGAGCTCTGGAGCGTCCCGCGCGACGGCGGCCAGGCGCACGTGCTGGCGAGCGGCATGGACATGCTGACCCAGCCGATCCTTTCGCCCGACGGCTCGATGGTCGCCTTCACCGGCACCTTCCAGAAGAACACCGACGTCTACGTCGTGCCGGCCGCCGGCGGGCAGCCGCGGCGCCTCACCTGGTACCCGGGCCCCGACGTCGCGGTCGGCTGGACGCCGGACGGCAAGGACGTGCTGTTCCGCTCGCACCGCTACAGCTTCTCCGACCCCGATCAGCTCTACATCGTCCCGGTCACCGGCGGGTTCCCGAGCGAGCTGCCGCTGCCCGCCGGGGAGATGGGGTCCTACTCCCCGGACGCCACCCGGATCGCCTACGTGCCCGGTTTCCAGTGGGAGAAGTACTGGAAGTACTACAAGGGCGGCCAGCATGCCCAGGTCTGGATTTCGCGGCTCGCGGACTCGAGCACCGTCCGCATCCCGAGCCTCGATTCCAACAGCACCGACCCGATGTGGGTCGGTCACACGGTGTATTTCCTCTCCGATCGCGACGGGCCGGCCACCCTCTTCTCCTACGACACCGACACCCGCCAGGTGAAGCGCCTGATCGACAACACCGGCTTCGACATCACCTCGGCCTCGGCCGGGCCGGGCGGCATCGTCTACTCGCAGTTCGGCGACCTGCGCATCTATGATTTCGCCACCGGCACGACCCACGCCGTGCCCGTCACGGTGAACGGCGACCTGCCGCAGCGGCGCCCGTACTTCAAGAACGTGGCGCACGAGATCTTCGCGAGCGGGATCTCGCCACACGGCGTGCGCGCCGTGTTCGCGGCTCACGGCGACATCCTGACCGTGCCGGCAAAGCACGGCAGCATCCTCAATCTCACCCACAGCCCGGGCGTCATGGACCGCCAGCCCGCCTGGTCGCCGCAGGGGCGGTCGATCGCCTACTTCGCCGATCGCGAGGGCGAGTACGACCTCTACATCCGCAATCAGGATGGCACCGGGGGCGCCCGGCGAATTCCGCTCGGCCAGAGCGATGCCTTCTACTACCACCCCCGGTGGTCGCCCGACGGCAGAAAGATCCTGTTCTCGGACCAGAAGCTCGATCTGTGGTACGTCGACACCTCGAGCGCCCGGCCCCGACCGATCAAGGTCGCGACCGACGACTTCGCCGAGTTGCACGAGTTCGATGCGAGCTGGTCCCCGGACAGCCGCTGGATCGCATTCACGAAGGTCCGGCCGAATTATCACCATGCGATCTACCTCTACTCGCTCGCCGACCGCTCGATCCACCGGGTGACCGACGGCGCGAGCGATTGCCTCTCGCCGGTCTTCGATGCGAGCGGCAAGTACCTGTATTTCACCTCCAGCACCGACACCGGGCTTTCCTACGGCTGGCTCGACATGACGCGCATGGAGCGGCCGGTGACGCGAGCGGTATACGTCACGACGCTGCGGACCGATCTCGCCTCGCCGCTCGCGCCGAGGAGCGGCTTCGAGCAGGCCGCATCCGGTGGCGCGAAGCCCAAGAGCTCCACGGCAAGGGGCAAGAAGCCCCCGAACGGCAAGGGCAAGGGCTCGACGGCGCCCCCCGTCAGGATCGATTTTGCCGGCCTGGAGGCGCGCGCCCTGCCGCTGCCCATGGCGCCGGCGAACGTCGTGCGCCTGCACGCCGGCGCGAGCGGCGTGCTGGACGTCGTCACGGCCCCGCTGGTCGAGATGCCCTGGGACGCCGGTCCGAACGGTCCGCCCCTGTCGGTGGCGCAATTCACGCTCAAGACGAGGAAGACGGTGCCGCTCGCGCAGGGCGTCACGGACGTGGCCTTCGCCGCCAAGGCCGGCAAGATGCTCTACCGCCAGGGCCCCTCCTGGCTCATCGCGGCGACGGCCCCGCACGCGAAGCCCGACAAGCTCGACCTCGCCGACATGCGCGTGCGGGTCGTGCCGGCGCTGCAGTGGGCGCAGATGTACCGCGACGCCTGGCGCATCGAGCGCGCGTTCTTCTACAACCCCCACTTCGACGGCCTGGACGTCGATGCGGCCGAGAAGGAGTTCGCGCACTACCTGCCGGGCATCGCCAGCCGCGACGACCTGTCCTTCCTCTTTCGCGAGATGATGAGCTACCTCTCCGTCGGGCACATGTTCATCTACGGCGGGTACGAGCCGAAGATGTCGCAGATCAAGGTGGGACTGCTCGGCGCGGACTACCGCATCGAGCACGGGCACTATCGCATCGTGCGCATCTACCGGGGAGGGAAATGGAACGGGATCTACGCGCCGCTCGCGCAGCCGGGCCTCAAGGTGAGGCAGGGTGATTACCTGCTCGCCGTCAACGGCATCGCGCTTCCCGGCTCGGTCAACATCTATCGGGCGTTCGAGGACCTCGCCGACAAGACCGTGACGCTCACCGTCGGCCCGAATCCCGACATGAGGGGAGCGCATCGGGTGGTGGTCAAGACGATTCCGAGCGAGGCGGCGCTGCGGCACGTGGCCTGGATCGATCACAACATGAGGCTGGTCGATCGGCTGAGCGGCGGCAAGCTCGCCTACGTCTACCTGCCCGACACGTACTGGGGCGGCTACCTCAACTTCAACCGCTACTACTTCTCCCAGGTCGACAAGCAGGGCGCCATCATCGACGAGCGCTTCAATCACGGCGGCCTGATCTCAGACTACATCATCAACAACCTGCTGCTGCGTCCCATGGCGATCAACGTGACCCGCTGGGGGCACCCGGCCGTCGTGCCCCCGATGGCGATCTTCGGGCCGAAGGTCATGGTCATCAATCAATACGCGGGCTCGGGGGGCGACGCGCTGCCGTGGTACTTCAAGATGGCGCATGTCGGCACGCTGGTCGGGGAGCGCACGTGGGGGGGCCTCGTCGGCATCGGGGGCTATCCGCCGCTCATGGACGGCGGCGGCATCACCGCCCCGCGGATCGCGGTCGAGGGGCTCCACGGCACCTTCCCCGTGGAGAACCACGGCGTCGATCCCGACGTGACGGTGTGGCAGGACCCGAAGCTCGTGCGCGAGGGGCACGACCCGCAGCTCGAGCGCGCCGTGCAGATCGCGATGCAGGAGCTCGCGCGGCATCCGCCGAAGCACTACAGTCCGGCGCCCTGGCGCAACTATCATCCGCGCCTGCCGCCGCTGCCGGAGCATCCGACGAGCCTCGGGGGGAGGTGAGCTCCTGCGCAGTGGCGCCGCGGCGCGAGCCGACCGTCCGTCAGCCGCGCTCGCGCGCTCCGAGCTCGAGCCTGGAGGCGATCTCGGCGACGTGCCGACCCTGGAATCGCGCGCCGTCGAGCTCGTTCCGGCTGGGCTGTCGTGAGCCGTCGGCGCCGGCGAGCGTGGTCGCTCCGTAGGGTCCGCCGCCGGTGATCTCATCCATCCGGGTGAGGCCGGCGAAGGAATACGGCAGTCCCACGATGATCATGCCGAGGTGCAACAGCGTCGAGTGGAAGCTCGTGATGGTGGTCTCCTGGCCGCCGTGCTGCGTGCCGGTCGAGGCGAACACACTGCCGACCTTGCCGACCAGCGCGCCCTTGGCCCACAGACCCCCGAGCTGATCCATGAAGTTGCGCATCTGCGCCGCCATGTTGCCGAAGCGCGTGGGCGTGCCGAAGAGGATCGCATCGTAGCCGGCCAGCTCATCGACCGCGGCGACGGGAACCTTCTGCTCGAGCTTCATGCCGGCCTTGCGCGCGACTTCCTCGGGCACCAGCTCCGACACACGCTTCACCGTCACCTGCGCACCGGAGACGGAGCGGGCGCCTTCGGCGACGGCCTGCGCCATCTGCTCGACGTGACCGTAAGCCGAGTAGTAGAGAACGAGAATCTTCGCCATGACGCTCCTCCGGTTTGGGCCGGGCGCCAGTATACGGCGGGCACGGCATGATCTCCGTTCCAATGCAGCGTACTTCACGCAACGGAGTCAATGCGGCAAGGTCCCCGCCGGTGGTTGCGGACGGCGGCCACCGGCTCGAGGGGTACGAGTGGAGCCTGCGCCGGTCCGAGGCGCTGTCGGCTCGCGGGGCCGCAGGCCCGACTGGCGCTCCCCTCGCCCGCTGACGCGCGAGCGGCCGCCCCGTCGATCACCGCCCCCCGGGCCGCGGCTCCCGGGCGGTGATATGATGGAGCTCGGCCGTGGCATGGAATATCGAAAGGCAACCCATGTTCGAATCCCGTCAACTTCTCCGGCGCGCCGGATGGGTCGCCGCGCTGGGAGCCGTGCTGCTTCTGAGCGGCTGCGGCATCAACAACATCCCCTCGGAGAAGCAGCAGGTGAATGCCGCCTGGAGCCAGGTGCTCAACGAGTATCAGCGGCGCACCGATCTCATCCCGAATCTGGTGGCCACCGTCAAGGGGTACGCCGCGCACGAGGCCTCCGTGCTCGAAGCCGTGACGGACGCCCGCGCCAAGGTCACTCAGACCCGCATCCCCGCCGACATCCTCACCAATCCCGCGGCCTTCAAGCAGTTCGAGCGCAACCAGGCGACCTTGGGCGGCGCGCTCTCGCGCCTGATGGTCGTCACCGAGAATTACCCCAACCTGAAGGCCGACCAGAACTTCCTCGTCCTGCAGGCGCAGCTCGAGGGCACGGAGAATCGCATCGCCGTGGCGCGCCGCGACTACATCCTCGCGGTGCAACAGTACGACACCGAGCTCACCACCATTCCGGGGCGCTGGTACCACTCGATGTTCTACAGCAGCTACAAGCCGATCCAGAACTTCACGATCTCCGAGCAGGCACAGCAGGTGCCCCAGGTGAAGTTCTGAGGCGCCGGACGGCCGCCGGTCGCGGAGCGGGGGTTCCGTGAGCCACCATCCCCGGGAGCCGGGCCGGCGCGGCCTGCCGGGAAGCTGGCTGCCGGGCTGCCTGCTCGCCTCGCTCCTCATCCTGACGGCGCTGCCGGCGGGCGCGGTGCAGAACGCGCTCGACGCCGGAATGCCGCCTTTCCCGGCTCTGACCGGCCCGGTGGTCGATCAGGCGCACCTTCTGCCGGCCGACGTCTACGACCAGCTCTCACGGAAGCTCGCGAGCTACGCGCAGAAGAGCGGCAATCAGCTCGTCGTCGTCACGGTGCCCACGCTGCACGGCTACCCCATCGACTACTACGGCTATCAGCTCGGGCGCCACTGGGGCATCGGCCAGAAGGGCAAGAACAACGGCGTCCTCCTCCTCGTCGACGCGGGCGAGAAGCAGGCGCGCATCGAGGTGGGCTACGGCCTCGAGGGCACGCTGACGGACGCCCAGAGCTTCCTCATCCTTCACAACCTGGTCTTTCCCCGCTTCCGCAGCGGCGATTACGCCGGCGGCATCGTCGCCGGCGCCAATGCGATCCTCGGGGTGCTCGGACACCAACATCAGGCGATCGCGCGCCAGCGGGTCCGCGAGCGCAGCAGCACCGGATTTCTGATGCTGATCGTGCTGCTGTTCGCGCTGTCGCCGCTGCTCGGGATTCTCGGCAGACGCGGACGGCCCGGGGGACCCGGATCCGGCGGTTTCGGCTGGCTGGGCTGGCTCGCGCTCGGGATGCTGAGCGGGGGCGCCGGTGGCGGCTTCGGCGGCGGTGGGTTCGGCGGGGGCGGCGGCTTCGGCGGCTTCTCCGGCGGCGGTGGATCCTTCGGCGGCGGCGGCGCCTCCGGGAGCTGGTGAGCCATGGTGCGATTCTCGGCGCAGGACAAGGCCCGGATCACCGGGGCGATCCATCAGGCGGAGAAGGGCACGAGCGGGGAGTTCGTCGCCGTCGTGGCGCGCGCGAGCGATCACTACATCTTCGTGCCGCTGCTCTGGTCGGCGCTGATCTCGCTGCTGATTCCCGGCGCCTGCCTGCTCCTCGAGGCTCCGCTTCGCTGGGTGCAGCTCTACCAGATCCAGCTGCTCACCTTCATCGTGCTGAGCGTGCTGCTCCTGTCGATTCCGGGTCTGCACCTTAAGCTCGTGCCGGCGCGGGTGAAGCACGCGCGCGCCAGCCGTCTCGCGAAGGCGCAGTTCTATCAGCAGGGCGTGCAGCTCACGCCGCACCATTCCGGCGTGCTGTTCTTCGTGTCGCTCGCCGAGCGCTACGTCGAGATCGTCGCGGACAAGGGCATTCATGAGAAGCTCGGCGAAGCGCGCTGGCAGGGCATCATCGAGCTGTTCGTCGGCAAGGTGAGCCGGGGTCGGGTGGTGGACGGCTTCGTCGAGGCCATCGGCGCCTGCGGCGCCGCCATGGCCGAGCACTACCCTCCGGATCCGGGCGTGACCGACGAGCTCAGCGACGGTCTCATCGAGCTGTAGCCGAACTTCGCGATCCGGCCGGCGTCAGTGGGTAGCGCGCTCGGGTCTCGCCCGGCGGAACCGGACGGCGTACGAGCCCGGCTTGCTTGGATCCGCGATCAGCTTCGCGCCCGGTGACAGGGTGAGCGCCCATCCCTTGCCGTGCAATTCCGGCCCGACGGTCGATGGAAGGATCGCATGGCGATAGGCGCGCAACTCGAGCGCGTCGGTCAGTGCGCGCCTGCGCGCGCCCGCGCTCGAGGTCAAAGCGGCTCGCAGCGCGTGGATCTCGCCGCGCAGCCAGATGCGGCCGGATTCCGTGTCAGGCACCGGGTCGCCGGAGATCGTGGTTGCACCGCTGCGACTCCCCTTGACGACAAACCCAAGCTTGGGCGGGATGCGGTGAAATGACTCGTGCATGAGGGTCACTGCCCGGCGGTCGGCGCTGCCGGACAGGGGCCACATCACCTGCGCAAAGCGAATCCCGTCGTAATCGAACGGTGCGTTGGCTGTCGGCGCACCGGCGGGAAGGGTGAAACGGTAATAGCCGCCGGCGCGCGACGCGCCGGCCACCGGCACGTTCGCGATAGCCGCATGGGTGCGCGGGATGGACGGCCCGGAGTTCCCAATACAAACAGGCGCTTGTGCGGAATTCCCTGGCACGGAGGAGAAGGAAGACGGATGTTCGCGAGCTGGTCGACCGTCCTCGACCGCCGGCGCCGTCTCGGCGGAAGGGATTGTCGTAGAATGAGGCGCCTTGAGATCAGGGATCGAGAGTGATGATCATCGGGGGGCAAGGTGAAGATCATCGGAGTCGCGCTGATCGTTCTCAGCGCCGGTCTCATCGTGCTCGAAATGCACACCCTCACCATTTACTTCCTGGCGACGGCCGCAGTCTGCATCGCAGGCGGCGCGGCCGCGCTGGCGGGTGGTGGTCCGGGCTGGGTGCTATCGGTCATGGCTGTGACGGGCGCCATGGCGCTGCCATTGGCGCGCTGGGCGAGGCGGCGCCTCAAGAACCGCGCCTCGGAGAGCGTCTCTCGGGATGACACCGGGCATTCGGTCACGGTCGTCGAAGCGCAAGGAGAGATGCTTCGCGTTGCCTACCGCGGCAGCACCTGGAACGCCCGACTGCGCAATTCGTCCGCGGCCCCACCGGCGCCCGGCAGCATCCTGGTCATCTCCGCGCGCGAAGGCAGCACGCTGATACTGGATCCGCCGCGAAGATCCGACCCGTCCTCGAATTCCGGAAGAAGGTAATCCGCCATGGCCGCACAATTGATCGTCGCCGCCGTCCTGCTCGCCGTCGTGCTCACCATTCTTGCGCGGGGTCTTCGCATCGTGCCCCAGCAGCACGCCTGGGTGGTCGAGCGGCTCGGACGGTTCTCGCGCGTGCTCGAGCCCGGGCTCAACATCCTGATCCCGATCGTCGACAGCGTGGCGTACAAGTTCGATTTGCGGGAGAGCCCGCTCGATGTTGCAAAGCAGGTTTGCATCACCAAGGACAATACGCAGATCTCCATCGATGGCGTGCTGTACATGCAGATCACCGATCCGAAGGCCGCCGCGTACGGTACGTCCAATCCGCTGATGTCCGTGGTTCAACTCGCCCAAACCATCATGCGCGCGGATGTGGGCAAGAAGCAGCTCGACGAAGTGCTCTCGTCTCGAGGCGAGCTCAATGCTTCGATCGTGAGCGAGCTCGATCGGGCGGCGATCACCTGGGGCGTGAAGGTGTTGCGGTACGAGATCCGGGACATCACTCCGCCCAGGGAGGTGATCAACGCGATGGAGCTGCAGATCACCGCCGAGCGGCAGAAGCGGGCGCTCATCGCGAAGTCGGAAGGCGAGAAGCAGCAGGCGGTGAACGTGTCGGAGGGCGAGCGACAGCAGCAGATCAATCGCGCCGAGGGCGCCAAGCGCGCCAGAATCCTCGAGGCGGAAGGTCAGGCCGAGGCGGTCCTCACGGTCGCCAAGGCGACCGCCGAGGCTTTGGCCACAGTGGGTAAGGCCCTCAATGAAACCGGCGGCGAGGACGCGATGAAGATGCGGCTCGCCCAGGAGTTCATCGCGCAATGGGGCGCTATCGCAAAGGAGTCGAGCGTGATGATCGTGCCCCAGGACATGGGCGATCTTTCCAAGGTGATTGGAACGGCGCTTCGGATCACCGAGACGGTGAAGTCCGCGGCCTGAGGTACGGCTGGCGGAACACGAGGCTGGCCGACTTCGTGAAATCGACATGATGGCCGGCGGCAGCGAGCCGGCGCAAGCTCGCGTCGGTCTCCCGATAGAGCGCGTTCTCGACCGCTCGAGCGCGTACACCCTGCAGCGGGTGATCCCGAGCTCCGGATCGGTCAGAGTGCCATCGAGATCGAACAGCAGATTGATCGGGCGAGGGGCGCGGAAGCCCGATTCAGCTTCCCCGCCGGACGAGGAGCAGACCGCAGCCGACGGCGATCAGCAGCAAGCCGCTGATGCGGCTTTGCGCCCGCAGGCGGCCGGGCGATGTGAACCACCCGCGCGCCCGGCCGGCGAGCAGCGCATAGGCGCCGTCTGAGAGCAGACCCATCACGATCATGGTCGCCACCAGCACGAGGAGTTGGGGCCCGGCCGGCAGACGCGGATCGACGAACTGCGGCAGGAAGGCGACGTAGAAGACGATCGCCTTGGGGTTGGTGATCGCGATCAGGAATCCCTGGGCGAACACGGCGCGCGGGGAGCGCGCGCGCCCCGTCCCGATCGCGGCCCCTGGCTCGCCGTGGACGCGCCAGGCCCTGATGCCGAGCCAGATGAGATAGAGCGCACCGGCCCAGCGCACCGCCCGGAAGATCTCGCCCATCCAGGCGAAGAATGCGACGAGTCCGATCGCGGCGGCGCCGAGCAGGAGGGCATTGCCCACGCTCGCTCCCGCCACCGTGACGAGCCCCGACCGGCCGCCGTGGCTCAGGGAGTTGGCGACGACGAGCGTCACCACCGGCCCCGGTATCACGAGGAGGATCGCGACGGCGAGACAGTAGGCGAGATAGAGGTGAAGGCTCATGGCGAGGGGCTCGATGCGCACCTCCATCGCAGCGATGTCAGCGGATCCTTCTGCCGGGCGGGCAACGTGAGGCCGGTCGGGCCCGCCCAAGCCTGAGCACGAGCGGCCGCTGCGCCGCGCGAGGGCCGGCGCTCAAAACTGCGCGAAGAAGCTGCGCGCCGCGACCATGCAGTACGGCGCCTCGTCGGTGTGATAGGCCTCGAGGCCGACTTCAGCGCCTTTCGCGGCGACCACGGCATGCTGGTAGGCCGTGAAGGCTTCCTGCACGCGTGAGGCGACCGGCGCCAGCCTCGCGTTCCGCCCCGGGCTCAGGCCGTGCTCGACGTATGCTCCACGGGTTCCGGCGCTGATGTCGAGGTCCAGGGTGGCGAAGCGCAGTCCCGGATGCGCGGCAATCCTGCGCTCGAGAACCGCGGTCATCGCGCCCGCGCCCTGGTCCCAGAACACCTCGGGATCTCCATGGCCGCCGCACATCAGGAGCGGCATGCTCGGGAGGTAATTGCGCAGGTCGTTGTCCGCGAGATCCTGGCGCAGCCGCAATCGGGGATTCGACGGCAGCGTCGGCACGACGGCCCCGAGGTTCGGCTCGGAGCCATCGGTCGGCGCACCGCTGTCGGGATGCGCGTC
>JAKAZP010000038.1 GCA_021815905.1 Pseudomonadota bacterium
GGTCTCATTGGTCGCATAGCCGAACATGAGACCCTGGTCACCCGCGCCCTGCTTGCGCTCGTCCTTGCGATCGACTCCCTGCGCGATGTCCGTGGACTGCTTGCCGATGACGTTGAGCACTCCGCAGCTCGCGCCGTCGAATCCCATCTCCGAGGAGTCATACCCGATGTCCAGCACCGTCTTGCGCACCAGCGCCTCGACGTCGACCCACGCGTTCGTGGTCACTTCTCCGGCCACGATCACCACGCCCGTCTTGACGAGGGTCTCGCAGGCCACCCGGCCGCGCACGTCCACCTTCAGAATGGCATCGAGAACGGCATCCGAGATCTGATCGGCCACCTTGTCCGGATGACCTTCCGAAACCGACTCGGAAGTGAAGAGAAAGCTGTTGCCCATTATTCGTATCCTGCTGCTGGTCCCAGATGAAGGGAGGATGGATCAATCGAGGGCGGCGCGCGCGGCCGCGCTCTGCCCGTAGCTCTCGGCGAGGCGCTGCCTGAGCCCGGCGCGCGTCGCACGGTGATTCTGCGTTCCGCGCGACTCGATCTTGAGGGCTCCCATGACGCTCGCGATGCGTCCGGTCGTCTCCCAGTCGAGCTCGTGAAGGAGCCCGTGCAGGAGACCTGCGCGATAGGCATCCCCGCAGCCGGTCGGATCGACGACGGCCGAGGTCCTGGCGCAGGGTATCTCGATCACCCCCTCGCGCGTGTGGATGCTCGAGCCGTTCGCGCCCCGGGTGACGATGAGCGCGGCGAGCCGCTCCGTGACGTCGCGCGTGGTCCAGCCGGTTTTCTGCTGAACGAGCTGCCATTCGTAGTCGTTGACCGCGAGCCACCTCGCCTGGCCGGCGAAGCGCTCGAGGTCCGCCCCGCTGAACATCGGCAGGCCCTGTCCCGGATCGAAGATGAAGGGAATGCCGGCCGCGGCGAACTGTTCCGCATGATCCAGCATGCCCTGACGGCCGTCGGGCGCGACGATCCCGAGGGTGATACCCGCGGCTTCGGTCACCTCGTTGAGGTGCGAAAGCTGCATGGCGCCGGGATGGAAGGCGGTGATCTGATTGTCGTCGAGATCGGTCGTGATGAATGCCTGCGCGGTGAGCTCGGAGTCGATCGTGCGCACGTGCTCGAGCGGCACCCCGGCGCGGCCGAGCCATTCGCGGTAGGGACCGAAGTCCCGCCCGACCGTCGCCATGGGCGAGCCGACGTCGCCGAGCAGGCTCAGGTTATAGGCGATGTTCCCGGCGCAGCCGCCGAACTCGCGGCGCAGCTGCGGCACGAGGAACGACACATTCAGTATGTGGATCTGCTCGGGCAGGATGTGATGGCGGAACCGGTCCTCGAACACCATGATGGTGTCGAAGGCCACGGAGCCGCAGATCAGCGCCTTGCGGGGCCGACCGCTCATGTGCGGCGCCCCTCGAGGGGCGCGAATGCGGTTTTCATGCCGGCAATGATAAGTTGTACGCCGCCGGCTTGCAGCCCCGGCTGCTGAGGGCGTCCGCCCCGGGGCGGCGGAGGTTGCGCTCCTAGGTCTCCGGGGCCGCCTCGGCCGCGAGCAGCGTCACCCCGCGCAGCGCGAGCGCGCTGAGGCCCGCGCCGTTGCGCTCCCTGAGATAGGCGATGATCTGACGGCGCATGCGCGGGTCCCAGAAGCGCCTCAGGTGCGCCGCGACGTCGCGGGCCGCCTGCTCCGGATCGGGCTCGGCGTCGAAGTAGGCGCTGATCTCGTTGACCATCTTGATGAGCAGATCGAGGTTCATGGCGCGGCTCGCAAGCGCTCCGGGTGTGAATAAGTTACATGCTGATGCTCGCGCGCGAAGGCGACGAGCGTCATGCCTGCGCGTTGCGCCAGGCGGATCGCGAGAGCGGTCGGGGCCGAGAGCGCCGCCACGAACGCGATGCCGACCGCCGCGCTCTTCTGCACCATCTCGAAGCTCGCCCGGCTGGTGAGCAGCAGATAGCCGCCCGCGAAATCCGCGCCCGAGCGCACCAGCGCGCCGATCAGCTTGTCGAGTGCGTTGTGCCGGCCGACGTCCTCGCGAACCAGCCGAATACCCTCGCCCGGCACGACCCAGGCCGCCGCATGCACGCTTCCGGTGCGCGAGTTGATCGGTTGTCGGGCCGCGAGATCGCCGATCGCCGCATGCAGATCCGCGGCCGTGACGCTCGGGCCGCGGCCCACGGGCTTGACCTCGCGCACGGCCTGCCCGGCGCTCTCGAGCCCGCACAGCCCGCAGCCCGTACGCCCGGTCAGATTGCGCCGGCGGTTGAGGAGCTCGGAGAAGCGCTCCCAGGCCACGCTCACCCTCACGTCGGCCGCTTCGGCCCCCCAGGTCACATCGACGGCGCGGATCTCCTCGGGACGCTCGACGAGCCCCTCGCTCAGCGTGAAGCCCACCGCGTAGTCCTCGAGATCCGCGGGCGTCGCGAGCATCACGACATGGGGCACGCCGTCATAGATCAACGCGACCGGCAGCTCCTCGGCGACGACGTCGCGCTCGCGGGTCGCCACACCCCGGCGCCAGCGCTCGACTTCGACCTCGGTGGCGACCGCTGTCACGCTCACGCCGGTGTGGTGTCGCTCGCGCGCCTGGGCGTGCGCAGTGCCCGCTCCTCGGTCGCCCGCCTCTGCCATGCGTCCTTCTGATTGACCAGCACGACCTCGACCGCCGTCACCTTGTACTCCGGACAGTTGGTGGCCCAGTCGGAATTCTCCGTGGTCACCACGTTGGCGTTGGTCTCGGGGAAGTGGAAGGTGGTGTACACCACTCCCGGGGCGATGCCCTCGCTCACCCGGGCCCGCAGCACCGTGTCGCCGGCACGGCTCGTGAGCCCCACCCAGTCGCCGTCGGCGATGCCGCGCACCTCCGCATCGTGCGGGTGCATCTCGAGCACGTCCTCGGCGTGCCAGATGACGTTGTCGGTGCGGCGCGTCTGCGCGCCGACGTTGTACTGGCTGAGCACGCGGCCGGTCGTGAGGATCAGCGGGAAGCGGCTGCTCGAGCGCTCGCTCGTCGGCACGTATTCAGTGGGGCAGAACCGGCCCTTGCCGCGCACGAACTGGTGCACGTGCATGGTCGGCGTGCCCTCGGGAGCCGCGTCGTTGCACGGCCACTGGATGCTGCCGAGACGATCGATCTTCTCGTAGGTGATGCCGGCGAACGTCGGCGTGAGCCGGGCGATCTCTTCCATGATCTGCGAGGGATGCGAGTAGCGCATCGGATAGCCGAGGGCTTCCGAGAGCATCATGGTGATCTGCCAGTCCTCGTACCCCGCGCGCGGCGGCATGACCTTGCGCACGCGCGAGACCCGCCGCTCCGCGTTGGTGAACGTGCCGTCCTTCTCGAGGAAGGACGAGCCCGGCAGGAACACGTGCGCGAACTTCGCCGTCTCGTTGAGGAACAGGTCCTGCACGATCACGCACTCGAGCGACTCCATGGCGCGGGTGACGTGGTGCGTGTTGGGGTCGGACTGGACGAAATCCTCGCCCTGCACGTACATGCCGCGGAAAGTGCCATCGAGCGCCGCCTCGAACATGTTGGGTATGCGCAGCCCCGGCTCGGGCTGCAGCGTGACGCCCCAGTCCTGCTCGAAGATCCCGCGCACGACCGGATCGGACACGTGGCGGTAGGCGCTGAACTCGTGCGGAAACGACCCCATGTCGCACGAGCCCTGCACGTTGTTCTGTCCGCGCAGCGGGTTGACGCCCACGCCTTCGCGGCCGAGGTTGCCGGTCGCCATGGCGAGGTTCGCCAGCCCCATCACCGCGGTCGAGCCCTGGCTGTGCTCGGTGACGCCGAGACCGTAGTAGATCGCGCTGTTGGGACCCGCCGCATAGAGCCGCGCGGCGCGGCGCACGAGCTCCGCCGGCGCACCGGTCACGCCCTCCATCGCCTCGGGAGAGTTGCGCTCCGCGGCGACCAGCTCCTTCCAGCGCTCGTAGGAGTCCGGCTCGCAGCGCTCGGCCACGTACTCGTCCCGGGTCAATCCCTCGGTCACGATCACGTGCGCGATGGAGTTGAGGACGGCGACGTTGGTGCCCGGAGTCACCTGCAGGTGAACGTCGGCCTGGATGTGCGGGCTGCGCACCAGGCCGATGGCGCGCGGATCGATCACGATCAGCCTCGCCCCCTGGCGCAGACGCTGCTTCATCTGCGAGGCGAACACCGGATGGCCGTCCGTCGGGTTCGCTCCCATGACCAGGATCACGTCCGCCTTCGCGACGGAGGTGAACGCCTGAGTGCCCGCCGATTCGCCGATCGTGCTCTTCAGGCCATAGCCGGTCGGGGAATGGCACACGCGCGCGCAGGTATCGACGTTGTTGTTGCCGAAAGCCGCCCGCACCATCTTCTGAACGAGGAAGGTCTCCTCGTTGGTGCAGCGAGAGGAGGTGATGCCGCCCACGGAGTCGCGCCCGTACTTCGCCTGGATGCGCCGGATCTCGCTCGCCGCGTAGGCGATGGCCTCCTCCCAGGACACCTCCCGCCAATCGTCGCGGATGCTCCGACGGATCATGGGCTTCAGCACCCGGTCCGGGTGGGTGGCGTAGCCGAAGGCGAAGCGGCCCTTCACGCAGGCGTGCCCGTGATTCGCATCGCCCTGCCGGTTCGGCGCCATGCGCACCACCTCGGTGGCCGCGCCGCTGCCGCGCACCTCGGCCTGGAGGCTGCAGCCGACCCCGCAGTAGGCGCAGGTCGTGGTCACCGACCGCTGCGGCTGTCCGAGCCGCGCGAGGGATTTCTCCCCGAGCGCGGCGGTGGGACACGCCTCGACGCACGCGCCGCAGGAGACGCACTCCGACTCGAGGAAGCTCTGGTCCTGGCTGGCCGCGATCTTCGAGTCGAGCCCGCGGCCCTGCACCGTGAGGGCGAACGTGCCCTGCACCTCGTCACACGCGCGCACGCAGCGCGAGCAGACGATGCAGTACTGCGGATCGAACACGAAGTAGGGATTGCTGGCGTCGGCCTGCGACGGCCGCTGCCGCCGCGGACGGTCGTAGGTGGTCTGCGCGATACCCACCGTCCGCGCGACGTCCTCGAGCTCACAATGGCCGCTCGCGGCGGTGTGGGCCCAATCCTCGGGCTGATCCGACAGGTAAAGATCGAGCACGCCGCGCCGCAGGGCCTGAAGCTTCGGTGATTGAGTACGCACCTTCAGGCCCGCGGCGACCGTGGTCGTGCAGGAGGCCGGGTAGCCTCTTCGGCCCTCGATCTCGACCAGGCACAGCCGGCACGAGCCGAATGCCTTCAACGTGTCCGTGGCGCAGAGCTTCGGCACCTTGACGCCGGCGAGCGCCGCGGCGCGCATGATCGAGGTGCCCTCGGGCACCGTCACGGATTGGCCGTCGATCTCGATCGTGACGGGCGCACCGGCGTCGGCCGGAGCGGGCGTCCCGAGATCCTGGTAATCGGTTGCGTACATAGAGCTGACTCTCCACGCTGCGCCGCGCGCAGTCCTGGTTCACTCAGGCCACTCTGGCCTCGAAGTCCTGACGGAAGTGCTTCAACGCGCTTTGCACCGGGAAGGGCGCCATGCCCCCCAGGCCGCACAGCGACCCCTGCACCATCAGCTCGCAGAGCTCCTCGAGCTGGCGCACGTGCCTCGCGATATCGGATCCGGCCAGGATGCGGTCGATCACCTCGACCCCGCGCGTCGAGCCGATGCGGCACGGCGTGCACTTGCCGCAGGACTCGATGGCGCAGAACTCCATCGCGTAGCGCGCCATCTTCGCCATGTCGACGCTGTCGTCGAAGGCGACGATGCCGCCGTGACCGAGCAGCGCGCCGATGCCGGCGAGCGCCTCGTAATCGACCAGGGTGTCGAACTGCGAGGCCGGAATGTAGGCTCCGAGCGGTCCGCCGACCTGGACGGCGCGCAGCGGCCGGCCCGAGGCCGACCCGCCGCCGTAGTCGTACAGGAGCTCGCGCAGCGTCAGCCCGAAGGCCCGCTCGACCAGGCCGCCGCGCCTGATGTTGCCCGCGAGCTGAAGGGGCAGCGTGCCGCGCGACTTGCCGAGCCCGAAGCTGGCGTAGTGCTCGGCGCCGTGATGCATCACGGTCGGCACGGTGCCGAGGGTGATCACGTTGTTGACGACGGTCGGGCGCCCGAAAAGACCCTTGATGGCCGGCAGCGGCGGGCGCACGCGCACTTCGCCGCGCCTGCCCTCGAGACTCTCGAGCATCGAGGTCTCCTCGCCGCAGATGTAGGCCCCGGCTCCGAGCCGCACCTCGAGATCGAAGCGCTTGCCGCTGCCCATCACGTCGGACCCGAGATATCGGGCCTGGTAGGCCGCCGCGATCGCCTGGGTGAGCGTGCGGCAGGCGTGCGGGTACTCGGCACGCAGATAGACGTACCCCTGCGTCGCCCCGACCGCGATGCCGGCGATGGTCATGCCTTCGATGAGGCTGAGCGGATCGCCCTCCATCAGCATCCGATCCGAGAAGGTGCCCGAATCACCCTCATCCGCGTTGCAGGCGACATATTTCGGGCCGCTCGGCTGCTCGAGCACGGTCTTCCACTTGATGCCGGTCGGAAACGCCGCCCCGCCCCGGCCCCGGATCCCGGAGGCGGTCACGGCCTCGACCACCGCCTCGGGACTCATCGAGAGCGCGCGGCGCAGGCCCTGATAGCCGCCATGGACGACGTAGTCCGCAACGCTCGTCGGATCGACGATGCCGACCCGCGCGAAGGTGAGGCGCTGCTGACTTGCGAGCCATGGGATCCCGTCGGTCGGTCCGAGACGCAGCGGATGCTGCCCGCCCGCGGCCAGCCCGGCATCGAACAGGCTCGGCACGTCCGCGACGCGCACCGGGCCGTAGGCCACGCGCCCGCGCACCGTCGCCACCTCGACCAGCGGCTCGAGCCAGTAGGCGCCGCGCGAGCCGTTGCGGATGAGGCGCAGCGCGAGGCCGCGCGCGGAGGCCTCGCGCGCGAGAGCCTGCGCGACCTCCTCGGCGCCGAGCGAGAGCGCGCCGGCATCTCGAGGAACGTAAAGGGTCATCGTCATGGAGAGGTCATCACCCCTTGGAGCTCAAATCCGCGAGCAGCGCATCGAGCCGCTCCGGCGTCACCCTGCCGTGCAGCCGGCCGTCGACCATGATCGCGGGGGAGCAGGCGCAGTTGCCGAGGCAATACACCGGCTCGAGGGAGACGCGCCCATCGGAGGTCGTCTCGTGAAAGTCCACCCCCAGGCGGCGGCGGGCGTGGTCGGCGAGCGCTTCCCCTCCGACGGCCTGGCAGGATTCGGCCCGGCACAGGCTCACAGTGTGGGCGCCGGGAGGGGTGCTGCGGAAGTGGTGATAGAAGGTGACGACCCCGTGAACCTCCGCCCGGGACAGATTCAAGCCCTCGGCAATGAGGCCCACCGCGGCCGGGGGCACATAGCCGACCGCCGCCTGCACCGCGTGCAGCACCTCGAGCAAGGGTCCGGGACGGCTCTTGAGATCGGCCACGATGCGCCGGACGGTTTCCGCATGATCCCTGGCTGCAGTCTGCATAGCCGATCAAGTATAAATCCGGACGCAGGGGTTCTCCCACCCTCGCCCGGCCCGCCCGCGGGCGCGCCGGAACTGTTCAACTTTCGGGACGAATTCGCGACCGCCACCGCCGGTGGCGGCCCGCCCGGGCCGCCCGGCCTCAACCCTTCAGGCAGCGGCCGTGGTGTCGCAGGTGATCTTCCATGAGGGTCGATATGAAGTAATACCCGTGGTCGTAGCCCTCGTGACGGCGCAGGGTCAGCTTCAGCCCCGACTTGCCACAGGCCTCCTCGAGCCGCTCCGGATGCAGCTGCGCCTCGAGAAACTGATCGGCGAGACCCTGATCCACCAGGATCGGAGGATGGGCGCCGGGATCGCGCACGGCCGCGGCGAGCTCGGTCGCATCGTACCGCGCCCACTGGCCGTGGTCGGGCCCGAGGTAGCCGGTGAAGGCCTTCTGACCCCACGGGCACAGGCGCGGGGCGCAGATCGGAGCGAAAGCCGAGACCGAGCGATAGCGGCCCGGATTGCGCAGCGCGATCGTGAGCGCACCGTGTCCGCCCATCGAGTGCCCGAAGATGCCGCTGCGGCCGACCTCGACGTTGAAGTGCGTCTCGATGAGCGAGCGCAGCTCCTGCGTCACGTAGCTGTACATCCGGTAGTGTCGTGACCAGGGCTCGTTGGTCGCATCGACGTAGAAGCCCGCTCCGAGCCCGAAGTCCCAGGAGTCGCCGTCCCCCGGCAGGCTCACCCCTCTCGGGCTCGTGTCGGGCGCGACCAGCGCGAGTCCGAGCTCCGCGGCGAGGCGCTGCGCGCCCGCCTTGATCATGAAGGTCTCCTCGGTGCAGGTGAGGCCGGCGAGGTAGTAGAGCACGGGCACCCGCGCCGATTGCGCGGCCGGCGGCATGTAGACCGAGAATCGCATCTGACAGGCGGTGCTCGCCGCCTCGTGACGATAGAAGCCGACCGTTCCGCCGAAGCAGCGGTGCCGGCTCAGAACTTCGAAGGGCTGCGCCGCCATGGGCTCACCTGCGCGCGTTGCCGGGAGGGGCGCCTACCTTATACCGCGGGCCGCGCGCAGTCATCCTGGCGTTCAGCCCCGCTTGGCGGCGCGGCCGACGCTCCTCGCGAGCTGCCTCGCCTGCCAGCCGCCGCCGAGCGCGCGATAGAGCTGCACGAGGTCGGAGGAGACCGCCGTCGTCGAATCGGCGAGCGAGAGCGCGTTCTGCTCCTCGGTGCGCTCCGCGTCGAGCACCACGATGAAGCTCGCGATTCCGCTCTTGTAGCGCTCGCGCGCGAGCTCGAGCGCCTTGCGGCTCGCCGACACCGCCGCCTCGAGCGAGGCGCGCCGGATCTGATCGGTGCCGTATGCCGCGAGCGCATCCTCGACCTGGTAGAGCGCCGTGAGCACCGTCTGCGCGTACACCACCGCCGCTTCCTTGGCTCGCAGGCGCTGCAGGCGCACGGTCGCGCGGATTCGTCCCCCTTCGAAGATCGGCAGATCGATGGCCGGCCCGAAGGTGACGAACCGGCTCGCCACGTCGAACAGCTTCGAGAGTCCCTGCGACTGCAGGCCGCCGTCGGCGGTGAGCGTGATCCGCGGGAAATACTCCGACACGGCGACGCCGATTTGCGCCGTGGCGGCATGCAGATTCGCCTCGGCTGCCCGGATGTCGGGCCGGCGCCGGGCCAGATCCGACGGCAGCCCGATCGGCACCACCGGCGGTGCCGGCGGCACGGGCCGCATCCGCGTGAGCTCGCTGCGCAGCGCTCCGGGATTGCGCGCCATGAGCTCGCTCAGCTGGTTGATGTCGACGGTGATCTCCCGGTCGATGAGCGGCAGCTGCGCCTCGGTCGCCTTGGCCTCGGCGGCGGCGTTCTCGACGTCGAGGTCCGAGGTGAGGCCGGCGTTGCGCCGGTCGCGCGTGAGCTGCAGCAGATCCCGCTGAGTCCTGAGGCTGCGCTCGAGGATGCTCTGGCGCAGCTGCGCTCCGCGCAGGTCGATGTAGGTCTGCGCGACGTTGCTCACCATCGAGAGCATCACGGCGCGCGCGTTGTCGACCGCCGCCAGGGTCTGGGCGTTGGCGGCCTCGATCGAGCGGCGCGCGGTGCCGAACAGGTCGAGGGTCCAGGACGCCCCGAGACCGAGTTGGTAGAGGTCGTAGGGGTTGGTGAGCACGCCCGGCGGAATGCCGGGAAAGTGCGCCCCGAAGATGAAACCGTTGGGTGTGTTCGTGCTCACGCGCTGGCGCGACCAGGAGGCCTGGGCCGACACGCTCGGCCAGAGATTCCCGGCGATCACGCCCTCCTGCGCCTCGGCTTCCGCGACCCGCAGCACCGCCTCGCGCACGCCGAGGTTCTGCGCGGCGGATTGCCGCACGAGGGAGCTGAGCGTCGGATCGTCGAAGCTCGACCACCAGCCGATGGTGGTCGGCTCCCGCGTGCTCACGTGCCCGGAGCCTTCCTTTCCATGGCGCCTCGCGGTCGGTGACCACGCGGAGGGCAGATTCGGCTTTGGCCTGACGAAGTTCGGACCTACCGCGCAGCTTGCGAGCATCAGGCCGAGGCCCGCCGCCGCGAGCGGCCTGAGCGCCGGAGTCCGGATCACGTTGGGCATCGAGTGTCGCCTTCTACTGTTCCCATGCGCGTCCGCGGCGCAGGCAAGTCAGTGTAGCCGATGATGGAACATCGAACAGCGCAACCCCCGAATCAGAGGGTGTCGGGACACCCCTGAAAGAGGGAGGCGCAAGCGTGGCGGCGCCGGCCGGCGTCACGGCGGCGCCCGGCTGTTGGAATCGCTCGCGCCCGGGCGCGAGCGCGCCGCGCCCGCGAGATACACGGTCGCCGGCATGCCGAGGCGCAGATCGTCCCGCGGATCGCTGACGAACACCCGCACCTCGTACACCAGGCTCGAGCGCAGGTCCGAGGTCTCGACCGTCTTCGGGGTGAACTCCGCCACGGGCGAGATGAATCCGACCCAGCCCGGGAAGCGCCGCCTCGGGAACGCATCGACCATGACGCTCGCCGGCATGCCCGGATGCACGCGGCCGAGCTCCGTTTCCGACACATAGGCCCGCACCCACTTGGGGTTGGTGATGGCGAGGGTGAATGCCGTCTTCTGCGGCGAGGCCATGTCGCCGGGCTCCGCGATGCGCGAGCGCACCACCGCATCGAGCGGCGCGCGCAGCTCGGCGTCCCGAAGCTGCTGCTCGAGCAGCCGTGCATGAGCCACATCCGCCGCGAGCACCGCCGCGGCCTGTGAGATGTCCTCCTCCCGTGGACCGATGACCGCGAGCTCGAGCGCCTTGCGGCTGACGTCCACGCGCGCGGCCCCGACGTCCGCCTGCGCCTTCGCGGTGTCGAGATCCTGCCGGCTCACCGCTCGGCCATCCGAGGCACGAAACAGATGCGCGACGCGCCGGTAGTTGTCGCGCGCCACGATGGCGTCCGCGCGCGCCAGGGCGAGGTTGGCGCGCGCCTGGGCGATCTCCTGCGGCCGGCTGCCGTGGCGCAGCCGCGCGAGCGCGGCGCGCTGGGCGGCGGCCAGGGCCTCGGCCTGCTCGAGCTGCGGCTCGAGGCGGCTCGTGTCGAGCGTCGCCAGGATCTGGCCCTTGCGGACCCGGTCGCCCTCCTCTACGAGCACGCGCGCGATGCGCTCGCTGCCATTGAACGCGAGGTCGACCTCCCGCAGATCGACATTCCCGTAGAGCACGATCTCGGGGGTGCGGGCGTGGCGGTGGGCGAGCCAGCCGATGAGAGCGCCGACGGCGACGAGCACGGCCATCGCGGCGGCGATCTTCGCGGTCTTCGAGTTCTGCATGCGGTCGTGTGGGCGAGCTACGCGGCGCCCTGATTTATGGCGTTTCCGTGCCTGTCTGAAAATACGTACAGGCCGCAAGTGTCGCGCTCCCGCCACAGGCAGCCCGCCACCGGCCGCGAGCGGCTCCGCGGCCGGCCTGCGATCGGGCACCCCGGTATTCTTGGCCCCCTCCCGGCCTTTCGGCCGCGCTTGCCTACGCGATCGAAGGGAGCGTCGCACGGACTCGCATCACCGCCACCGTGATGGGTTGCTATTTGCGCTCACTCTCGCCTCCGGGGTGCTCGCCCCGGGTGCACCGGTAGCGGCGGCCCCGGCCGTCTCCGGTCGGGCGCTGCGCCTCGCGCCGAAGGCGGACTCGGCATCGGGCTCGCGCTGGTGCAGGGCCTGGTCGCTCTGCACGGCGGCTCGGTGGAGGCGCGGAGCGCGGGTGTCGGGCGCGGCAGCACGTTCATCATTCGCCTGCCGCGCAAAGCCGTCGTGCATCGCGGCTCGCGCTCGGATGCGCCGCCAGCC
>JAKAZP010000039.1 GCA_021815905.1 Pseudomonadota bacterium
TGGGGCGAGAGCTCCTTGGCGACGCCCGCCTTGCGCGCATAGCGCTTGATGATGTGCCAGAACGCCTGGCGCGTCATGCGGTCGCCGCGCCGGGTGGGGAATAGATAGTCGGTCTGCCGCTCGAGCAGGATCTCCCCGCGCGGGCCATGGGCGAACTCCTTGAGCCAGCGCACCGATTCTTCCCCGAGCGGGATCAGCCGCTCCCGGTTGCCCTTGCCGAGGATGCGGATGACGCCCTGGTTGAGGTTCACCTGTCCGTGGCGCAGGTTCACGAGCTCCGACACCCGCAGCCCGGTCGCATAGAGCACCTCGAGCATGGTGCGGTCCCGGTTGCCGAGCGGATCGTTGACCGTCGGTGCGGCGAGCAGCGCCTCCACCTCTTCCTCGGTCAGCGATTTCGGCAGCGACCGGCCGATTTTCGGCATCGCGATCTGCGCCGTTGGATCATCGTGGATCACGGCCTCCCGCAGCAGGTACCGGAAGAAGCGGCGGAAGCTCGAGAGCTGGCGCGCGGTGGACCGCGGCCTCGCGCCCGCGTGTACCCGCCAGGCGATGAAGTCCTGCAGATCCGCGCGCGAGGTGCGCACGATCGGCACCTGGCGCGCGGTGAGCCAGCGGGCGAGCGCCGTGAGGTCCGCCCGGTATGCCGCCAGCGTGTTGGCCGACAATCCGCGTTCCATCCAGACAGCGTCCAGAAACCGCGACACCGCCGGGTCGGTGGACTCGGGGTGGGAAGGTATGGCTACTGCGGCAGAATGGTTCGACAATTTCCCGTCTCGCTTAACTGATCGGCGCCGCCCGGCGCTCCTCGAGACCCGAGATCCGTGGGTCGCGGTCAAGGTAGCGACCGGAGTATGGTGATCGAGAAGGAGCGACCGACGTGATGACCTTCACATCTGTGGCTGAGCATTAACATAAAGAGAAGCCGTTCACATTCCGCAGCCGGACGACGCGTGCCTCATGCCCCAGCGTGGCGAGAAATCCCCCTTCACCCGCAAGCTCATCCTTGCGCCGGCGCGCGCGCTCTACGCGCTCTATGCCGGGGCGGTCTTTCTCCTGCTCGGTCTGTGCGCGCTGCTCTCGGCGCTGGTGCTGCCCGGGGTGCGCCGCCGCCGCGCCGCGGCGCGCGCGTTCTCGCGGCTGTTCCTTGGGCTCGCCGGCATGCCGCTCGCCGTCCGCGGGCTCGAGAGGCTGCCGAAAGGCCAATGCGTGGTGGTCGCCAACCACGCGAGCTACCTGGACGGACTGGTCTTCAGCGCCGCGCTGCCCGCGCGCTTCGGTTTCGTGATCAAGCGCGAGATGGCCGGTGTGCCGCTCGCGGGTCTGTTCCTGCGCCGGATCGGCTCGGAGTTCGTCGAGCGTTTCGACCGCCGCCGGGGCGCCTCCGATGCTCGCCGGGTGCTGCGCAATGCCGGCAACGGACACTCCCTCGTGTTCTTTCCGGAGGGCACCTTCACGCGCACCCCCGGACTGCTGAAGTTCCACACCGGCGCCTTCGTGACGGCGGCGCGCGCGGGCTGCCCGGTCGTGCCCGCGGTGGTGCGCGGGACCCGCTCGGCGCTATCGCCTCGCGGCGAGCTGCCGCGCCCCGGAAGGATCGAGGTGCGGATCCTCGAGCCGATCGAGTCCGGGTCCGCAGCTCAGGAGGACTCGGCGCTCGCCCTGCGCGATCGAGCGCGCCAGGCCATCCTGCATGCGCTCGCGGAGCCGGACCTCACATGTTCCGCCGATAGCGCCCACCCACCTCGTACAGAGCGTGCGAAATCTGCCCGAGCGAGCAGGTCTTGACCGATTCCATGAGCTGAGCGAATACGTTCCCCGAGGCGCAGGCCTCGGCCTGCAGCCGCTCGAGCGCCGCGGGAGCGCGCGCGGCATTGCGCTCCTGGAAGGCGCGCACCGCCGCCACCTGATCCTGCTTCTCCTGCTCGCTCGAGCGGATGAGCGCGGCGCTCGCGTGCTCGGTCACGCCGTCGGTCTTCGAGAGGAAGGTGTTGATGCCGACGATGGGCAGCGTTCCATCGTGCTTCTTCGTCTCGTAGTAGAGCGACTCCTCCTGGATCTTGCCCCGTTGATACATGGTTTCCATGGCCCCGAGAACGCCCCCGCGCTCGGAAATCGCCTCGAACTCCCTGTACACCGCCTCCTCGACCAGATCCGTCAGGTGCTCGAGCGCGAAGGAGCCCTGCCAGGGGTTCTGGGTCTTGTTGAGTCCGAGCTCCCGATTGATGATGAGCTGGATCGCCACCGCGCGCCGCACGCTCTCCTCGGTGGGCGTGGTGAGAGCCTCGTCGTAGGCGTTCGTGTGCAGGCTGTTGCAGCTGTCGAGCAGCGCATAAAGCGCCTGGAGCGTCGTGCGGATGTCGTTGAAGGAGATCTCGCGCGCGTGCAGGCTCCGGCCCGAGGTCTGCACGTGATATTTCAGCATCTGACTGCGCGAGGAGCCGCGGTAGCGCTCCCGCATCGCCCGCGCCCAGATGCGCCGCGCGACCCGACCGATGACCGCGTACTCCGGGTCCATTCCGTTCGAGAAGAAGAACGACAGGTTGGGCGCGAAGTCATCGATGCTCATGCCGCGGGCGAGGTAGTACTCGACGATGGTGAAGCCGTTCGCGAGCGTGAAGGCGAGCTGCGTGACGGGGTTCGCTCCGGCCTCGGCGATGTGATAGCCGGAGATCGACACGGAATAGAAATTCCGCACCGACTGGTCGATGAAGAACTGCTGCATGTCCCCCATCATCCGCAGCGCGAACTCCGTCGAGAAGATGCAGGTGTTCTGCGCCTGGTCCTCCTTCAGGATGTCCGCCTGCACCGTGCCCCGTACCGCGCGCAGCGTCTCGGCCCGGATGCGCTCGTAGCGCTCGGGCGGCAGCAGCTGATCGCCCGTCACCCCGAGCAGGGCGAGCCCGGAGCCGTCGTGACCGGGCGGCAGATCGCCCCGGTAGGCGGGCGGGGCGGTGCCGCGCTCGGCCGCCGCGCGATGCAGCTCCGCGATGCGCCGCTCGGCCTCGGGCCAGCGGCCTTCCGCGCGCAGGTGGCGCTCGACGCGCTGATCGATCGCGGTGTTCATGAACATCGCGAGGATCATCGGCGCGGGGCCGTTGATGGTCATCGACACCGAGGTCGACGGCTGCGTGAGATCGAAGCCGGAATAGAGCTTCTTCATGTCATCGAGCGTCGCCACCGAGACCCCGGAGTTGCCCGTGCGGCCGTAGATGTCGGGCCGGGTGTCGGGGTCTTCGCCGTACAGGGTGGTCGAGTCGAAGGCGGTCGACAGCCGCACCGCGCTCGCGCCCTGCGCGAGGTAATGGAACCGGCGGTTGGTTCGTTCCGGAGCGCCTTCCCCGGCGAACATGCGCGTCGGATCTTCCTGCTCGCGCCGGTACGGATACACGCCGCCGGTGTAGGGATAGAATCCGGGCAGATTCTCCGTGCCGAGGAAGTGCAGCAGCTCGCCCCAGTCCTTGAGCCGCGGCAGGGCGATCTTCGGCACGAGCTGTCGCGACAGCGTCTCGGTGTAGTTCTCTCCCGTCACCTCGCGATCGCGCACACGGTAGGAATACGTCGCCTCGCTCGCCGAGCGGGCGCGCCCGGGCCAGGCCCTGAGCTCCTCGAGCCCCTCGGCGCCGATCTGATCGAGCGCGCGGTTGTAGGCGCCGCGCAGCGCGCGCCGCGTCGCATCCGCCGCCCCCTCGAGCAGCGCTTCGGCGCCGAAGCGCTCGAGCGGCGCCGGCAACGCCTCGTCGTCGAGCGCCTTCAGCGCTTCGTACAGGCCGAAGGCGCGCCGCGCGGCTTCGGTCTGCCGCTCGAGCCGGCGGCGAGCCTCGCGGCCGGCGTCGGCGATCTCGGCGAGATAGCGCACGCGCGGCCCGGGAATGAGGGGCTCGCGCGCGGCGAGCTCCGTCGGACCGGGGTCGGCCACCTCCCACGAGGCGCCTCCGAGCCCTTTCTGCGCGAGACCGCGGCAGAGAGCGGCGAACAGCCGGTTCACCCCGGGATCATTGAAACGGCTCGCGATCGTCGGGAACACGGGCAGCTCCGCCTCGGCGATGCGCGCGCTCGCGGGATGATTGCGCCGCCACTGCTTGCGCACGTCGCGCAGACTGTCGAGCGCGCCGCGCTTGTCGCTCTTGTTGAGCACGACCATGTCGGCGTAGTCGATCATGTCGATCTTCTCGAGCTGGCTCGCCGCGCCGTACTCGCCCGTCATGACATAGAGCGACAGATCCACCAGGTCGACGATCTCGGAATCCGCCTGGCCGGTGCCCGCGGTCTCGACGATGGTCAGATCGAAGCCCGCCGCCTGATAGAGTCGGATGACTTCGGCGAGCACGGCCGAGGTCGCCCGATGCTGCCGTCGCGTGGCCAGCGAGCGCATGAACAGCGTGCCGGACCCGAGGCTGTTCATGCGGATGCGGTCCCCGAGCAGCGCGCCGCCGCTCCTGCGGCGGGTCGGATCCATGGCGATGACGCCGATCTGGCGCTCCGGAAACTGCCTGACGAGCCGCGCGAGCAGCTCGTCCGTCAGGCTCGACTTGCCGGCTCCGCCGCTGCCGGTGATCCCCACGACCGGGGAGCGCTGGCGCGAGCGCGAGATCAGGCGTCGGATCTGCTCGGCCTGGGACTCCCCCGGGGCCTCGTTCTCGAGCGCGGTGATGGTGCGCGCAATCTGCGCGTGATCGCGCGCGTTGAGCGGGCGGGGCTCGTACGCCGGCTTCGCCGCCGCGCGCACCCTGCGCAAGACGTCCTCGATCATGCCGTCGAGGCCGAGCCGGCGCCCGTCCTCGGGCGTGTAGATGCGCTCCACGCCGTAGCGCTCGAGCGCTTCGATCTCCTGCGGGGCGATCGTTCCGCCCCCGCCGACGATCACCCTGATGTGCCCGCACCCGAGCTCGCGCAGCATGTCCACCATGTAGGCGAAGTACTCGTTGTGACCGCCCTGGTAGGAGCTCACCGCGATCGCGTCCGCGTCCTCCTGGATCGCCGCGCGCACGATCTCGGACACGCTGCGGTTGTGCCCGAGGTGCACGACTTCCGCGCCGTGAGCCTGCAGCAGGCGCCGTATCATGTTGATCGCCGCATCGTGACCGTCGAAGAGCGAGGCGGCGGAGACGAACCTCAGCGGCCGCTCGGCGGGCAGGGGATTCGCGGCCTCGGATCCGGCCGCGGTGCGGGCGAGAGACAGGGGATCGGGTGCCATGTGCGGCTCGCTGGAGGTTCGGCTGGAAATGCTTTACGCGCCAGTAGAATGGCTACCGGCCAGTATGGTCCTCGGCCGCCCGGCGGTCAACGAGGCGGCGCAGCCGCCCGCGGCGGCGGGCGCGGCGCGCGGCAGCGAGATGCGCGCGCGGGACGTCCTGACGCTATACTTTACCGGTCGGGTCCGCGCAGGGCCCTCGAGCGAACCCCCACATGCGCAACACCCGCCGCAGAGCAGCGCCCCCGGCCGACGGGGCTTCACCGGCCTCGCCATGGCGGGCGAGCCGCGAGCGTCTGCGTGACCGTGAGATCAAGCGCGAGGCGGTGATCCGAGCCGCCGCGCGCGCCTTCAACCGCAAGGGCTATCACAACACCTCGCTCGATGACATCGCCGCCGTGCTCGAGGTGACGAAGCCCACGGTCTATTATTACGTCTCCAACAAGGAGCAGCTGCTGTTCGAATGCTTCGTCGCCGGCATCGAGCAGATCCGCGGCGCCTTTCGCGAGGCGCGCCGGCTCGAGGCTCCGGCCCGCGAGCGCCTGAAGGCGGTGCTGCGCCACTACGGCGCGGCGATCGCCTCGGAATTCGGCTGGTGCATGGTGCGCGCCGAGGATCAGGACTTGTCCCCCGACATGAGCGCTCACATCAAGGCCCTGAAGTCGGAGATCGACCAGGGGATCCGGCGGCTGCTGCGCGAGGGAATTCAGGACGGCTCGATTCATCCCTGCGATCCGAAGATGACCGCCTTCGCCCTCGCCGGCGCGCTCAACTGGATCGCCCACTGGTACCGGGAGGACCAGTCGATGACCGGCGAGCAGATCGCCGAGGCGTTCATCGCCGTGTTCGAATGCGGGCTCAGTCCCCGCCCGAGCGCCGCTGCGCGGGCCGCCCCGCGGCGGCGCCGCGCGCGCGGAGCGCCGCGCGCCGCCTGAGTCGCCTCCCCGGCAGCAACCGCAGATCGCATCGAGGTCCAGCATGTCCCAACCCGAAGTCGTCGTACTCTCAGCGAAACGCACCCCGATCGGCGCTTTCCAGGGGGTCCTCGCGCCCCTCACCGCCCCGCAGCTCGGCAGCGCCGCGGCCCGGGCCGCGATCGAGAGCGCGGGCGTTGCCGCGGCCGACGTGCAGGAGGTGATCTTCGGCTGTGTGCTGTCGGCGGGCCTCGGACAGGCGCCGGCGCGCCAGGCGGGGATCGGGGCCGGGATACCGCTGGCCGTGCCCGCGACCACCGTCAACAAGATGTGCGGCTCGGGGCTCAAGGCCGTGATGCTCGCCGCCGACCAGATCCGCGCCGGCAGCGCCGCAATCGTGCTCGCCGGCGGGCTCGAGTCGATGACCAACGCGCCGTACCTGCTGCCGAAGGCGCGGGGCGGCTATCGCATGGGTCACGGCGAGGTGCTCGACCACATGTTCTACGACGGCCTGCAGAGCCCCTTCGACGGCAAGCTGATGGGCTGTTTCGCCGACGCGACCGCGCGCAGGTACGAATTCACCCGCGAGACGCAGGATGCGTTCGCCGCCGAATCGGTGCGCCGCGCGATGCGCGCGGTCGAATCGGGGCACTTCGACGCCGAGGTGACCCCGGTTACGGTCAAGACGCGCAAGGGCGAGGTCGTGGTGGCGCGGGATGAGACCCCCGGCACCTGCGACGTGAGCCGCATCCCCACCCTCAAGCCGGCCTTCGGCAAGGACGGCACGGTCACGGCCGCGAGCGCCTCCTCGATCGCGGATGGCGCGGCGGCGCTCGTGCTCGCAAGCGACGCCGCCGCGGCCGCGAAGGGCTCGAAACCCATCGCCCGCGTCCTCGCTTACTCGAGCCACGCCCAGGAGCCGGAGTGGTTCACCACCGCACCGGTGGGCGCGATCCGCAAGCTCCTCGCGCAGCTTTCCTGGAGGCCGCACGACGCCGACCTCTACGAGATCAACGAGGCGTTCGCGGCGGTCACCCTGGCGGCGATGCGCGAGCTCGACATCGATCACGCCCGTGTCAACGTCGAAGGCGGCGCCTGCGCTCTGGGGCATCCGATCGGGGCGACGGGCGCGCGCATTCTCACCACCCTGCTGCACTCGCTGCGCCGCCGTGGCGGCAGGCGCGGCATCGCGAGCCTCTGCATCGGCGGGGGCGAGGCGGTGGCGGTAGCGGTCGAGCTTATCGGTTAGACTGCCGCACTCCCGAGGGGGACAGCATGAAGATTCAGGACGCCCGTGCCGTCGTCACCGGCGGCGCCTCCGGACTCGGCCAAGCGGTGGCGCGCCACCTGGTCGCGCTCGGGGCCAAGGTGGTGATGCTCGATGTACAGGAAGGCCCCGGCCGCGCGGCCGAAGCGGCGCTCGGCTCGCGGGCCGCTTTCGTGCGCTGCGATGTCACCTCCGAGGCGGAGGTCAACTCCGCCATGGAGACCGCGCGCGAGCGCATGGGGGGCATCAACCTGCTGGTGAATTGCGCGGGGGTCGTGGGCGCAGGCCGCGTGCTCGGGAAGAAGGGCCCGATGGCGGGCGATTTCTTCACCAAGGTGGTGCACATCAACCTGATCGGAACCTTCCTCTGCGACAAGGCGGCAGCCGCCCTCATGCAGGGCAACGCGCCGAGCGAAGACGGAGAGCGGGGACTGCTGATCCACACCTCCTCGGTCGCCGCCTTCGAGGGACAGATCGGGCAGGCGGCCTATTCGGCGACCAAGGCGGGGCTGGCGGGAATGACCCTGCCGATCGCCCGCGAGCTGGCGCGCTTCGGCATCCGCTGCATCGCGATCGCGCCGGGGATCTTCCGCACCCCCATGGTGGAGTCCATGACTCCCGAGCTGC
Source organism: Pseudomonadota bacterium (assembly GCA_021815905.1). Next base: position 8,003 of record JAKAZP010000039.1, read on the forward strand.
AGGCATCGCTCGCCGCCCAGATCCCCTTTCCGCAGCGCCTCGGCAAGCCCGAGGAATTCGCGCAGCTGGTGGCCGCCGCATTCGAGATTCCGATGCTGAACGGCGAGACCATCCGCCTCGACGGCGCGATCCGCATGCAGCCGCAGTGATGCCGCGATGAACGCCTCATTCTCCGCCAACGCCGTCGAGCGTGACGTCATGGAGTATGACGTCGCCATCGTGGGCGCGGGCCCCGCCGGGCTCGCGTGCGCCATCCGCCTGAAGCAGCTCAGGCCCGAGACGAGCATCTGCGTGCTCGAGAAGGCATCGAGCGTCGGCGCGCACGCGCTCTCGGGAGCGGTGATCGAGCCCGGGCCCCTCGATGCGCTCGCGCCTGAGTGGCGCGACTTCCCGCCCGCGATCTGCGTGCCGGCGGTCCGGGACGAGTTCCGGCTGCTCACGCGCCTGGGCGGCGTCCGCCTGCCGCTGCCGCCGCAGCTGCACAACCGCGGCAACTTCATCCTGTCGCTCGGCCTGCTGACGCCGTGGCTCGGCCAGAAGGCGGAGTCGCTCGGCGTCGACGTGTTTCCGGGCTTCGCCGGAGCCGAAGTCCTGGTCACGAGCGATGGCGCGGTCGCGGGCGTGCGGCTCGGGGACGTGGGAATCGAGAAGAGCGGGGAGCGCGGACCGCGCTACGCGCCGGGCGCCGAAGTGCGCGCGCACACGACGGTGCTCGCGGAGGGCGCCCGCGGCAGCCTCACGAAGCAGCTCATCCGTCGCTTCAATCTCGACGCGCGCTCCTGCCCGCAGACCTACGGCCTCGGAATGAAGGAGCTCTGGCAGCTGCCCGCAGGCCGCGCGCAGCCGGGGCTCGTCCAACACACGCTCGGCTGGCCGCTCGACTCGCGCACCTACGGCGGGGGTTTCATCTATCACCTCGACAACGACCGGGTGTATGTCGGTTTCGTCGTCGGGCTCGACTACGAGGACCCGCGGCTCACCCCGTTCGAGGCGTTTCAGCAGTTCAAGCATCATCCGACGATCAGGCCGCTGCTCGAAGGCGGGGAGATCCTCGCCGCGGGCGCGCGCACCATCGCCGCGGGCGGCTGGCAGTCGATCCCGCGGCTCGAGATGCCGGGAGCCATGCTGATCGGCGATGCCGCCGGCGGCGTCAACGTGCCGAAGATCAAAGGCGTCCACCAGGCGATCCGCTCCGGAATGCTGGCCGCCGAGCATCTGGCGGAAACCGGCTCGCCCGACGGCTTCGATCGGCGCTGGCGCGCCTCGGCGGGCGGCCGCGAGCTGCATGCCGCGCGCAACTTCAAGCCCGGATTCAAGCTCGGATTGTGGCTCGGCATGGCGAATGCGGGCCTCGAGGCCCTCACCGGCGGGCGCACGCCGTGGACGCTCAAGAGCCGCACTCCCGATCATGCGCGCCTCAGGGAGCTCGAGCACTACCGCTCTCCCGACCGCGAGTGGGTGCAGCGGACGCTCCCGCCGCGTGACCGGCTCGCCTCGGTGTTCTTCGCCTCGACCGGTCACGATGAGAATCAACCGCCGCACCTGAAAGTGCTCGACACGAGCATCTGCATCGAGCGCTGCGCCCGGGAGTTCGGCAATCCCTGCCAGCGCTTCTGCCCCGCGAGCGTGTACGAGATCGTCGAGGACGAGCAGGGCGGCCGACGGCTGCAGATCAATGCCGCCAACTGCGTGCATTGCAAGGCTTGCGACATCAAGGATCCGTACGAAATCATCAACTGGACGCCTCCGGAGGGCGGCTCCGGGCCGAATTACCAGTCGCTGTAGAGCCTGCATGTCAGAGATCTGGCGCCCCTCGGCGGATCGCATCGCCGCATCCAACCTCACCCGCTTCACCGCCTGTCTCGCGGCGCGCAGGCGCCTCGAGCTGCCGGACTACCCGGCGCTTTACCGGTGGTCGATCGAGCACCCGCAGGATTTCTGGACGGAGCTCGCGCGCTTTGCCGACGTGCGCGCCGAGTTCGGCGACGGACCGGTCATCGAGCATCCCACCGCCATGCCCGGGGCCCGATTCTTTCCGCAAGCCCGCCTCAATTTCGCGCACAACCTGCTGCGCCACCGTGACGAGCGCATCGCGCTGATATTCGCCAACGAGCGTGGCGCGCGCCGCGCGCTCTCGTACCGGCAGCTCGGCGAGGAAGTCGCGCGCATCGCCGCGGGCCTACGCGCCTCGGGCGTCGGCGCGGGCGATCGGGTCGCGGGCTTCCTGCCGAACCTGCCCGAGGCCACCATCGCGATGCTGGCCGCCGCCAGCGTCGGAGCCACCTGGTCGTCCTGCTCACCGGATTTCGGCGTCCACGGGGTGCTCGACCGCTTCGGCCAGATCACCCCCAAGGTGCTGTTCACCGCCGACGGCTACTTCTATGCGGGCAAGACGCTCGACTGCCTGGCGCCGATGGCCGAGGTGGCCGCGAAGCTGCCGAGCCTCGAGCGCATCGTGGTGGTCCCTTACGTGGCGGCGCATCCCGAGCTCGAGCGGCTCGGCGCGGCGAGCCGCGCCGTCCACTGGGGCGCCTTCGGCGAGCGGGGCGCGGCCCTGAAGTTCGATCCGCAGCCCTTCAACCACCCGCTCTACATCCTCTACTCCTCCGGCACGACGGGCGTGCCCAAGTGCATCGTGCACGGAGCCGGCGGCACGCTGCTGCAGCATCAGAAGGAGCATCTGCTGCACACGGACTTGAAGCGCGAGGACCGCATCTTCTACTTCACGACGTGCGGCTGGATGATGTGGAACTGGCTGACGAGCGCGCTCGCGACCGGCGCGACCGTCGTGCTCTACGACGGGAGTCCGTTTCATCCGGACCCGGGCGTCCTCTGGCGGCTCGCGCAGAGCGAGCGGCTCACGGTCTTCGGCACGAGCGCCAAGTATCTCTCGGCGCTCGAGAAGCACGGTTTCGCCCCCGCGCAGTCGCTCGACCTGGGCGCGCTGCGAACGATCCTCTCGACCGGCTCGCCGCTCCTGCCCGAGGGATTCGACTACGTCTACCGCTCGGTGAAGCGGGACGTGCATCTCGCCTCCATCTCCGGCGGCACCGACATCGTCTCGTGCTTCGCGCTCGGCTGCCCGACGCTGCCGGTGCACCGCGGCGAGCTCCAGTGCCGCGGGCTCGGCATGCGCGTCGAGATCTTCGATGAGGGCGGGACGCCCGTCCGGGGACAGCGGGGCGAGCTCGTCTGCACGGCGCCGTTTCCCTCCATGCCGGTTGGATTCTGGAACGACCCGGACGGCGCACGATACCGCGCCGCCTACTTCGAGCGCTTCCCGGGCGTGTGGCATCACGGCGACTACGCCGAGCTCACCGGGCATGACGGCATCGTGATCTACGGGCGCTCGGACGCGGTGCTCAATCCGGGCGGGGTGCGCATCGGCACCGCGGAGATCTACTCCGCGGTCGAGTCCCTCGCGGAGGTCGCGGAAGCGGTCGCGGTCGGACAGGAATGGGACGGGGACGTGCGGGTCGTGCTGTTCGTTCGGCTGCAGCCGGGCGTCGGGCTCGACGGGCCGCTCGCGAAGAGAATCCGCGAGACGATCCGCCGGCAGACGACCCCGCGGCACGTGCCGGCGAAGATCATCGCGGTCCCCGACATCCCGCGCACGCTTTCCGGCAAGCTGACCGAGCTCGCCGTCCGCAACGTCATCCACGGCCGGGTGGTGCAGAATCTCGATGCGCTCGCCAATCCCGAGGCGCTGGAGCATTTTCGCAATCGTCCCGAGCTGACGGACTGATCCTTGGCGAGCGGGACCGCCGGGACGCTGCATGAGATCTACTCC
>JAKAZP010000040.1 GCA_021815905.1 Pseudomonadota bacterium
GGCCTGCGCCGGCGGCGCCGGTGAGAGGGGAGGCGGGCTCGCCGGTCGCGCTCATGAGCGCCCCGCGAGACGCCAGCCGACGGACTCCCCGGCCCGCAGCGGCACGATGTCGCCGTCGCCGTAGGGATAGCGCGCCGGCACCTTCCAGGGCGACTTCTCGAGCGTGAGCCGTCCGGTGTTGCGGGGCAGGCGGTAGAAGTCGGCCCCGTGCTCCGAGGCGAACGCCTCGAGGCGCGAGAGCGCACCCGCCTCCTCGAACGCCTCGGCGTACAGCTCGATGGCGGCGTGGGCGGAGAAGATTCCGGCGCAGCCGCAGGCGGATTCCTTGGCGAGCCGCGCATGGGGAGCGCTGTCGGTGCCGAGAAAGAACCGCGCCTCGCCGCCGGCGGCGGCCTCGAGCAGGGCCTGCCGGTCGCGCTCCGCCTTGAGCACCGGCAGGCAGTAGTGGTGCGGGCGGATGCCGCCCGCGAACAGCGCATTGCGATTCATGAGCAGGTGCTGCGGCGTCACGGTCGCGGCGATGCCGGTGCGCGCGCCGCGCACGAACTCGACGGCGGCGCGCGTCGTGATGTGCTCGAACACGATGCGCAGCCGCGGCAGGCGCTCCGCCATCGGGGCGAGCACGGCATCGATGAAGCGCTGTTCGCGCTCGAAGACATCGACCCCGGGGTCGGTCACCTCGCCGTGCACCTCGAGCACCACATCGAGCGACTGCATGCGCTCGAGCACCGCATCGAGGCGGCGGATGTCGGTCACGCCCGCCTCGGAATGGGTCGTGGCTCCCGCCGGGTAGAGCTTGAAGCCGGCGATGCAGCCGCTCGCTTTCGCGCGCTCGACCTCCTCGGGTCCGGTGCGGTCGGTCAGGTAGAGCGTCATGAGCGGCTCGAAGCCGCTGCCGGCGGGCAGCGCCTCGAGGATGCGCCGGCGGTACTCGAGCGCCAGGGAGACGGTGGTCACCGCCGGGCGCAGGTTCGGCATGATGAGTGCGCGGGCGAAGCGCGCCGCGGTGAACGGCAGCACCGCGCGCAGCGCCTCGCCATCGCGCACGTGCAGGTGCAGATCATCGGGGCTGCGGATCGTGAGCGCGCTCACTCCGGGCGCTCCAGGGACTCGAGCACGCGCTGCTTCAGCATCAACTCGAGCGCGTAGCGCACGCCGAAGCCGGTGATGTCGGTGCTCACGTGTCCGAGCCCCCCGCTGCGGGTCGCGGAGGACAGGTCCACGTGCGCCCAGGGAATCGCCGGCGGCACGAAGCGGCTGAGAAAGCGCGCCGCGAGGATGTGATCGCCCTTGCCCTCGACCGCGCACTGCGCGACGTCGGCCACCTTGCTCTCGATGTCGGTGTCGTAGTCCGCATCGAGCGGGAAGTGCCACACCCGCTCACCGCTTTCGCGCCCGGCGGCGACCAGCCTGGGCGCGAGGCTCGACCGGTTGGTGAAGACGCCGCTCATGCGCTCGGTGAGCGCGTGCACGCAGGCTCCCGTGAGCGTCGCGAAGTCGAGCATGAAGCGCGGGCGCGTGCGCGCGGCGAGCGCCAGGGTGTCGGCGAGCACCATGCGGCCCTCGGCGTCGGTGTGCACGACCTGGATGGTGAGGCCGTTGACGGTGCGCACGACTTCCTGCGGCTGGTAGGCGCGCGGCCCGATGCGGTTCTCCGTGATCGCGAGCCAGGCGTCGGCGGTGAGCGGAGCGCGCAGCTCGGCGAGCGCGACGAGGGTGGCGAGCGCCACGGCGCTGCCGCTCATGTCGGTGTGCATGTCGAGCATGGAGCGGTGCGGCTTCAGGTTGACTCCGCCGGTGTCGAAGAGGATCCCCTTGCCGATGAGGGCGAGATCCGGCGATCCGCCGCGGCGCGCGGCGCGCGCGCGCCGTCCCGGGCGATAGCGCAGGTGCGCGATGCCGGCTCCGGGACCGTCGTTGCCGGCGGCGACGGCGAGAAACGCGCCCGCGCCCGCGCGGCGCAGCGCGGCCTGCCCGTGCCAGGTCATCTCGAGCCCGTGCCGGCGCGCGAGCTGCGCGATGGCGGTGCGATAGCCGCGGGAATCGAGGATGTTGGGAGGGAGCGCGGTGAGCCAGCGCGCGAGGTTGGTGCCCGCGGCGCCGGCGCTCGCCCGCCGCGCGTCGAGCTCGATGCGCGCAGGCAGGGCGATGCGCGCGATGCGATGCTCCGCGCCCTCCCGGGTGCGGTAGCTCGGCAGCTCGAACGCGTGCACGAGTGCCGCCGCGAGCAGCGCCTCGAGCGAGGCCTGCGCCGCGGCCTTGCCGCCCAGGGCATCGAGCGCGAGCGTGCGGGGCGAGCGCGCGGCGGTCTCCTTCAGCATGCGGGCGCCGAGCGCGAGCCGCTCGAAGGTGCTCGCCTCCTCCGCGACGAACCCGAGCACCGCGAGTCTCTGGCGAGCGTTGGCGAGGCAGGTGCTCCGCACCGTTCCCGCCCGCGGCCGCTCGCGCGCGAGCAGGTCCTGCCAGCGCGCGCTTTCCGGCAGCGCCGCGAGGCTCGAGCGCGTCGCGGCGACGGGAGCCATCACGAGCATCGCATCGACATCACCCGGCTCTCTCGAACGCAGGATCCCGGGCTGCCCCGAAGGTGGCAGAAGCGCGACGCGCCGCGCGGCGGCGCGACCCGCGGCGCTCCGCGCTTGCTTGACCATCGGGACCGAAAACCGGATCATTGCGCGACTCATTTGACAGGCGACGCTTGCTCGCGGGGGAAGCTGCCGGCGCATCCTACCCCATATCGACCCGGGCCTTTTGCTCAGGTCTGGTGTCACAGGCGCGAAGCGGCGCAGCAGAACCGGAGCGAGGGACGTCGCAGCGACCGCCAGACAGACCTCGCCACGCGCGCCGCGCGAGCGGGTCGAGCTTGACCCGAATGACCGAACCTCCGAAGCTGGAAGATCTCGATCCCGTCGAAACCCAGGAGTGGCTCGAGTCGATCGACTCGGTGCTGAAGACTCACGGCCCGCAGCGGGCACATTTCCTCCTGGAGCGTCTCATCGACTACACGCGCCGCAGCGGCGCGTATCTGCCGTTCAAGCCGAACACCGCGTACGTCAACAGCATCCCGACGGGGCGCGAGCCCGAGTACCCCGGCAATCGCGCGATCGAGCGCCGGATCGAGGCCTACATCCGCTGGAACGCGATGGCGATGGTGGTGCAGGCCAACCGCATCTCCTCGGAGTACGGCGGTCACCTCTCGAGCTACGCCTCCTCGGCCACGCTCTACGAAGTCGGCTTCAATCATTTCTGGCGAGCGCCCTCGCCCGAGCATCCGGGCGATCTGGTGTTCATCCAGGGACACTCCTCGCCCGGCATCTACGCGCGCGCCTACCTCGAGGGGCGCCTGAGCGAGAGCCAGCTGCATCATTTCCGCCAGGAGGCCGGCGGTCCCGGACAGGGCCTCTCGTCCTATCCGCATCCCTGGCTCATGCCGGATTTCTGGCAGTTCCCGACGGTGTCGATGGGCTTGGGTCCCATGCAGGCGATCTTCCAGGCGCGCTTCATCCGTTATCTCGAGCACCGCGGGCTCGCGAAGCCCTCCGACCGCAAGGTGTGGACGTTCCTCGGTGACGGGGAGATGGACGAGCCGGAGTCGATGGGCGCGCTCACCATGCCGGTGCGCGAAGGGCTCGACAACCTCATCTTCGTCATCAACTGCAACCTGCAGCGGCTCGATGGGCCGGTGCGCGGCAACGGCAAGATCATCCAGGAGCTCGAGGCCGCCTTCCTCGGCGCCGGATGGAACGTCATCAAGGTGCTCTGGGGCTCGCGTTGGGATCCGCTGCTCGCGCGCGACACGCGCGGGCTCCTGCGCCGGGTGATGGAGGAGTGCGTCGACGGCGAATACCAGAACTTCAAGGCCAAGGGCGGCGCCTACACCCGCGAGCACTTCTTCGGGAAGTATCCCGAGTTGAAGGCCATGGTCGCCAACATGTCGGACGAGGAGATCTGGCGGCTGAACCGCGGCGGCCACGATCCGCGCAAGGTGTACGCCGCGTACGCCGCCGCGAGCGCCCACCGCGGCCAGCCCACGGTCATTCTGGCGAAGACCGTGAAGGGCTTCGGACTCGGCAAGGGGGGCGAGGGCCAGATGGTGGCGCACCAGCAGAAGAAGCTGTCGGAGGAGGATCTGCGCGCCTTCCGCGATCGCTTCCACATCCCGATCTCCGACGAGGAGATCGCGCGGCTGCCGTTTCGACAGCCGGCGCCCGATTCCGAGGAGGCGCGCTACCTGCACGGCAATCGCCAGAAGCTCGGCGGGTATCTGCCGGCCCGACGGCGCGAGGCGCCGCCGGTACCCGTGCCGCCGCTGTCGGCGTTCTCCGCGATGCTCGAGGGGACCGGGGAGCGCGAGATCTCCACCACCATGGCGTTCGTGCGCATCCTGACGGCGCTCCTGAAGGACAAGGGCATCGGCAAGTACGTGGTGCCCATCGTGCCGGACGAGGCGCGCACCTTCGGCATGGAGGGCCTGTTCCGCCAGATCGGCATCTACTCCTCGGTCGGGCAGCTGTACACGCCGCAGGACGCCGAGACCCTCATGTCCTATCGCGAGGACAAGAAGGGTCAGATGATCGAGGAGGGCATCAACGAGGCCGGCTCGCTCTGCTCCTGGATCGCCGCCGGCACCGCCTACAGCAATCACGGCATCAACATGGTGCCGTTCTACATCTTCTATTCGATGTTCGGCTTCCAGCGGGTCGGGGATTTCATCTGGGCGGCGGGCGACATCCAGGCGCGCGGCTTCCTGCTCGGCGCCACCGCCGGGCGCACCACGCTCGCCGGCGAGGGTCTGCAGCACCAGGACGGCCACAGTCAGCTCGTCGCCACCACGGTGCCCAACTGCGTCGCCTACGATCCGGCCTATGCCTACGAGCTCGCGGTCATCATCCGGGACGGGATGCGGCGGATGTTCCTCGAGCAGGAGAGCGTCTTCTACTACATCACCGTGATGAACGAGAACTACCCGCAGCCGCCGCTGCCCGAGGGCGTCGAACGGGGAATTCTCCAGGGCGCGTACCGGGTCAAGGACGGCGGCAAGGGTGCGGCCGGGACGCAGCCCGGCCCGCTGCGCGCGACGCTCCTCGGCTCCGGGACGATCCTGCGCGAGTGTCTGGAGGCGGCGAAGATCCTCGAAACCGACTTCGACGTGCGCGCGGACGTGCTCTCCGTCACGAGCTTCAGCGAGCTGCGGCGCGATGCGCTCGAGTGCGAGCGCTGGAATCTGCTGCATCCGACCGAAAGCCCGCGCGAGCCTTACGTACGCGCGTGCCTGAAGGACTGCGCGGGACCGTTCATCGCCGCCACCGACTACCTGCGCACCGTCTGCGATCAGATTCGCCAGTGGGTGCCGGGACGGTACGTGAGCCTCGGGACCGACGGCTTCGGCCGCTCCGACTCGCGCGCCGCGCTGCGACGGCACTTCGAGGTCGACCGGCACTACATCGTCGTCGCCGCCCTCAAGGCCCTCGCCGACGAGGGCAAGCTCGAGGCCGGCGCGGTCGCCGCCGCCATGAAGGCCCTCGGCATCGATCCGGCGAAGCCGGTCCCCTGGAAGTCCTGACCGTCTGCGCCCATGAACGCGGCAGCCCGCCTGGTCGAAGTGCGCGTGCCCGATATGGGCAATTTCAAGGACGTCGCCGTCATCGACGTGCTGGTCAAGCCGGGCGAGAGCATCGAGCCGGAAGCGCCGCTCGTCACGCTCGAGACCGAGAAGGCGACCATGGATGTGCCCTCGACCGCGAGCGGGGTGATCGAGAAGATTCACGTGCAGAAGGGCGGCAAGGTCAGCGCCGGCGATCTGATCGCCACCGTCCGGGCCGCGGCGGCGGAGACGGAATCGACGCCGTCTGAGCCCGCGGCCGCGCCCGCCGCAGCCGGCACGGATGCGGGCGACGCACCGTCCGCGGCGGTCGCCATCGCCGCCGCGGGGTCGGCGGTCGAGGAGCGCGCGGCCTCCGCGGCCGTGGCGGCTCCCGCGAGCGCTGCCCCGCCCGGCGCGCCGGTCAAGGGACCCTCGTCCGCGAGCCCCGCGGAGGCGGTGATGCCCGGAGCGCTGCGGCGAGATCTGCCGCCGATCAATGAGCCGGGCTTCTCGCGCGCGCACGCCGGGCCGAGCGTGCGCAAATTCGCGCGGGAGCTCGGAGTCGACCTGACACGCGTCCCCGGCCACGGCTTCAAGGGTCGAATCACGCACGAGGACGTCAAGGCCTTCGTCAAGGACTTTCTCGCCGGTCCTGGCGCCGCCTCGGCGGCGGCGGGCGCCTCGCCGGGGGCCGCGGGCGCGCTGCCGCCGCTGCCCGCGGTCGACTTCGCCGCCTTCGGCCCGATCGAGACGCAGCCGCTGTCGCGCATCCAGCGCATCTCGGGTCCGCGGCTGCACGCAAGCTGGCTCCACATTCCCCACGTGACTCAGTTCGACGAGGCGGACATCACCGAGCTCGAGGCCCTGCGCGGCCGGTTGAAGGACGCGGCGTCCGCGCGCGGCATCAAGCTCACGCCGCTCGCTTTCATCATGCGGGCCTGCGTGCAGGCGCTGCAGGCCTTCCCGCAGTTCAACGCCTCGCTCGATCCTTCGGGAGCCCATCTCATCCTGAAGAAGTACGTGCACGTGGGGTTCGCCGCCGACACCCCGCAGGGGCTCCTCGTGCCGGTGGTGCGCGAGGCCGATCGCAAGGACGTCTACGAGCTCGCCCGCCAGCTCGGGGAGCTCTCCGAGACCGCGCGCGCCGGCAAGCTCTCGGCCGCGCAGATGCAGGGCGGTTGCTTCACCGTCTCGAGCCTCGGTGGGATCGGCGGCACCGCCTTCACCCCGATCATCAACGCGCCCGAGGTCGCGATCCTCGGAGTCTCGCGCTCGGCGATGCGCCCGGTGTACCAGGACGGGACGTTCGTCCCGCGTCTCATGCTGCCGCTGTCGCTCTCGTACGATCACCGCGTCATCGATGGCGCGACCGCGGTGCGCTTCACGACTTTTCTCTGCCGGGCGCTCGCCGCGCCGCACTCGCTGCTCGAGGCCGTGCCTTGAGCGAGGTCGATCTGCTCGTACCCGATCTCGGCAGCTTTCACGACGTCGCGGTCGTCGATGTGCTGGTCAAGCCGGGTGACACCATCGAGATCGACACGCCCCTCGTCACGCTCGAGACCGACAAAGCCTCGATGGACGTGCCCGCCACTTCGGCCGGCCGGATCACCGCGGTGCTCCTGAAGCGGGGCGACAAAGTCTCCAAGGGCTCCGCCATCGCGCGGGTGGAGGCCGGCACGGCGGCCGCCGGGGCCGAGCCCGCCGAGTCCGCGCGAGCGCCGGCCGCCCCGGTTGAGGACACCGCGGCGGGGGCGGCGCGGGCGACGCCCGGCGCCTCGGGGGAGCGCGAGGACGAGTCGGCCAACACCGTGCTGCAACCGGCGCTCGCCGCCGCTCCGGCCGCGCCGGGCGCACGGCCGGAATCGGGCGGCGACACGGTGCTGATGCCGATCCCGGGACTCGCGCACGCCGCGGCCGGGGAGGCCGATTACAACCGCTCGACCCGACTCCTCGTGCTGGGATCGGGACCCGGCGGCTACACCGCGGCTTTTCGCGCCGCGGACCTCGGGCTCGAAGTGACGCTCGTCGAGCGCTATCCGGAGCTCGGGGGAGTGTGTCTCAACGTCGGCTGCATACCCTCCAAGGCGCTGCTGCACGCCGCGAAGGTGATCGAGGACACCGAGGCGATGAGCCGGCACGGCATCGTGTTCGGCGCACCGGAGATCGATCTCGCGAAGCTTCGCGAGTGGAAGCGGTCGGTGGTCAAGCGACTCACCGGCGGGCTGCGGGTGCTCGCGCGGCAGCGCAAGGTGCAGGTCGTGCAGGGCGTCGGCAGGCTCCTCGGCCCGAACGTGGCCGAAGTCATGGGCAGCAGCGGCTCCGAGCGCATCCGCTTCGATCAGTGCATCATCGCCGCGGGCTCCGAGGCCGTGCGCCTGCCGGGCCTGCCGGAGGATCCGAGGATCATCGACTCGACGGGCGCACTCGAGCTGCCCGAGTTCTCCGGCAGCCTGCTGGTCGTCGGCGGCGGAATCATCGGCCTCGAGATGGCCTGTGTGTACGATGCGCTCGGGAGCAAGGTGAGCGTGGTGGAGCTGACCGGTCAGCTCATGCCCGGGTGCGATCCGGACCTGGTGCGCCCGCTCGAGCGGCGCATTCGCCAGCGCTACGAGCAGATCCTCCTCGGCACGCGCGTGAGCCGCGTCGAGCCGCTCAAGGAGGGGGTGCGGGTCACGTTCGAGGGCGAGAAGGCGCCCGCGCCGCAGATCTACGGTCAGGTGCTCGTCGCCGTCGGCCGCTCGCCGAACGGCGGGCGCGTCGGCGCCGAAGCCGCCGGCGTCACGGTATCCGACCGGGGCTTCATCCCCGTCGACAGGCAGATGCGCACCAACGTGCCGCACATCTTCGCGATCGGCGACGTCGCCGGAGCGCCGCTGCTCGCGCACAAGGCGATGCACGAGGGCAAGGTGGCCGCGGAGGTGGCGGCCGGCCACCGGCGCGCCTTCGACGCGCGCGCGATCCCCTCGGTGGCCTACACCGATCCGGAGGTGGCCTGGGTCGGGCTGACGGAGCAGGAAGCGAAGGCCCAGGGCATCGCGGTCGAGAAGGGCTCGTTCCCCTGGGCCGCGAACGGGCGCTCGCTGTCCCTCGGGCGCGACGAGGGCATGACCAAGATCCTCTTCGACCGGGACACGCGCCGGGTGCTCGGCGCCGGCATCGTGGGCACGAATGCCGGCGAGCTGATCGGGGAGCTCGCGCTCGCGCTCGAGACCGGGTGCGATGCGGCCGACATCGGCCTCACCATCCATCCGCATCCGACTTTGTCGGAAACCGTCGCGGGCGCGGCGGAGGCCGTCGAAGGCACGCTGACGGATCTGTACATTCCCTCGAGGAAGTAGGCCCGTACGGCCGAAGCGCTCGAGGCGGCGCTGGCGGCGGCGGCAGGCTCAAATCTCCCGTAGGCGCTCGAGATAGCGCCGCTCGTCGGGCGCGCCGCCGGCGCGCTGCGCCTCCCAGAGCGCTTCCGCGAGCCGCTCGAGCATCGCGTGCTCGGCGGCGTGCGCATCGCCCAGGCGTGCGGCGAGCGCGGCATGGACCTGCGCGATCCCCGGCGGACGATCGGTCGCGACCTGCTCGCGCAGCGCGAGGTGCAGGCCCATGTGCAGGAACGGGTTCTCCCGGCCGCCCTCGGGGGTGAAATCCGCGCCGAGAGCCGTGGTCGACTCGAGCGGGACGATGTACTCGGGATGCTCGGCGATCACCGCCGCGATCTGCGCCTCGAGGGGCTCGAGGGGCGCGCGCGCGCGGTACTTGCGCCAGGCCTCGAGGTAGCGGCGTCGCATCTGCTCGCGGTTCTCCCCGGCGAAGATCGGCATGGCGGTCAGCGGGTGCGCCCGGGTTGCCGTGACCGGGCACGCAGCGCCGCTCGCGCGGGCGCCTTCCGTGAACGCCCCGGATCCGCCGCCGCGCCCGCAGCCCGCGTCTTGTCAGGATACTCGCACAGGTCGCGGAGGATGCAGCGCGGGCAGCCGGGCGCCCGGGCGGTGCAGACGTACCGGCCGTGCAGCAGCAGCCAGTGGTGGGCGTGGTGCCTGAATTCCTCCGGCGTCGCCGCCGTCAGCGCCTGCTCGACCGCGCGCGGCGTCGCTCCCGGTGCGAGGCCGGTACGGTTGGCGACCCGGAAGATGTGGGTGTCGACTCCGATCTCGCTCCCGCCGAACACCATGTTGAGAATGATGTTGGCCGTCTTGCGGCCGACGCCCGGGAGCGCCTCGAGCGCGGCGCGATCGGAGGGGACTTGCCCGGCGTGCAGCTCGAGGATGCTCCGGCAGAGGCCGATCAGATTCTTCGACTTCGTGTTGTAGAGGCCGACGGACTTCAGATACGGCTTCACCCCCTGCTCGCCGAGCGCCAGGATCGCCCGCGGCGTGTTGGCGAGGGGGAAGAGCCCGCGCGTCGCGGCATTCACCGCCCGGTCGGTCGTGTGCGCGGACAGCATCACCGCGACCAGCAGCTCGAACGGGCTCGAGTGCTCGAGCTCGGTGTTCGGCTCGGGGTTGGCCGCCCGCAGGCGGCGGAAGAGGGCGCGGCGGGTGGCGGGATGCAAGGCTCAGCTCGCATCCGCGGAGTGCGCCAGGCGCTTTCTCGCGGCGAGCAGTGCATCGCGCTCGCGGGCGAGGCGCGCGAGCCGCTCGTTGCGGGTCCGATGGCGGCGACGGTTCGCCTCGGGGCCCGGGGCGGGCGGCGCATCCGGCAGGGAGGATCTCGGGACCATGGAGATGCAGTCGACCGGGCAGGGCGCGATACAGAGCTCGCAGCCGGTGCACAGCGCGAGCAGCACGGTGTGCATCTGCCGGCGCGCGCCGAGGATGGCATCGACGGGGCACGGCGGCAGGCATTTGGCGCAGCCGATGCACACCTGTTCGTCGATCCACGCGACGAGCGGCGGTGCCTCGACGCCGTTCGCGGGATTCAGCGGCAGCGGCTCGCGCTCGAGCAGCGCCGCGAGGCGCCCGATCGTCTGCGCTCCGCCCGGCGGGCACTGGTTGATCCGCGCCTCCCCGCGCGCGATCGCCTCGGCGTACGGGTGGCAGCCGTCGTATCCGCAGCGGGTGCACTGGGTCTGCGGCAGCAGCGCGTCGATGTCGTCGGCGCGGACCACGAGCCCTCAGCTGACGCGCATTCCGGGGGTCGCGCCCGAATCCGCCGACAGCAGGAACGGACCGCCGCCCTCGCCGCTCGCCGCGAGCACCATGCCTTCCGACACGCCGAACTTCATCTTGCGCGGCGCGAGATTGGCGATCACGACCGTGAGTCTCCCGACGAGAGTCGCCGGATCGTAGGCGGACTTGATGCCGGCGAACACCGTGCGCCGCCCGCTGCCGACGTCGAGCGTCAGCTTCAGGAGCTTGTCGGCTCCGGCGACGTGCTCGGCTTCCAGAATGCGGGCGATGCGCAGGTCGAGCCGCTTGAACTCCTCGATCGAGATCGAGGCGGCCGGCGACCCCGGTGTCGCCGGGCCCGAGCCGCCGGCGGGAGCGGTCGGCGGCGCCGAAGCCCCGGATGTCCTCGCCGCGCCCGCGGTCGCTCGATCCGGGGAGGCGGCCGCCGCGGGCTCTCCCGCAGCGAACAGCGCATCGAGCTGTTTCGGGTCGACGCGCTCCATCAGGTGGCGGTACGGGTTGACCCGCCATGGCGGCTCGAGCGCGTCCGACCACGTGAGATCGCGCTCGATCGAGAACAGCTCCCGCGCCGCGCGCGCGCTCGCCTCGGGAAGCACCGGCGCGAGCAGCACGCTGAGGGCCTTGAAACCGTAGAGCGTGCGCGAGCAGACATCCTGGAGCTCCGCGAGACGCGCGGGGTCCTTGGCGAGCACCCACGGCTGCTTCGCATCGAAGTCCTGATTGATGCGGTCCGCGAAGGTCATGATCTCGCGCATCGCCCGGCCGAGCTCGCGCGCTTCGTAATGCCCGCGCACCTGCCCGGCGAGCTCCGCGATGGGGCCGCGCATCGCCTCGGCCCCCGCGGCATAGCCGAGCGCGCCGCCGAACTGCCGCCCGATGAACCCCGCCGCGCGGCTCGCGATGTTGACATACTTGCCGATGAGATCGCTGTTGACCCGGGCCATGAAGTCATCGGGGTTGAAGTCCAGGTCCTCGACGTTGGCATTGAGCTTGGCGGCGATGTAGTAGCGCAGCCACTCCGGGTTCATGCCGATCTCGAGGT
>JAKAZP010000041.1 GCA_021815905.1 Pseudomonadota bacterium
GGCGGATCTCGATGCCGCGCAGCGCCCGCAGCGCATCGAGGCAACCTCCCTCCTTCCCGGGGACGGCCGGCAGGCGCACGGCGACCGACAGTGGCTTGGCGGGGGGCATGGTGTCGAGCAAAACGTAGGAGAGAGTGGCGCCTTTCGGGCGGGAAGCTCACGCAGGCACTTCATTGAGGAATGCGGCTCGCTTGCGGCGGCTCCATTTACCGCCCGGTCTGAGCAATAATCGGTCCCGGGGGCTCGGCCGAGCGCACCTCCAAGGGTGTAGCGGATCGCCGACACTCTCCCTCAACCTCGGCGCGTGATGTCAAGATAAGCGGATGAGAAGCCCTGCCCTCCGTCCCGCCCTGGCCGCAAGCCTGGCGCTCGCCGCCGGCGCGTGCTCGCTGCTGCGACCCCCGCCGCGACCCACTCCTCCGAAGGCGGTGCCTCCTCCGCCGCCGCCGCGGCCGCTCCCGGTCCAGACGGAAAAGTTCGTGCTTTCGCCGGGTCAGGATGTCATCGGGACGCTGCAGGTGGTGAGGGTCCACAAAGGTCAGACGCTGACCGACATCGGGCGGCGCTTCAATCTCGGCTACGAGGAGATGATCCGGGCCAATCCCGGCGTCGATCCGTGGATTCCCGCGGTCGGCACGCCGGTGACCCTGCCCTCGCAGTTCATCCTTCCGGATGCGCCTCACCGGGGCATCGTGGTCAATCTTGCGGCCATGCGGCTTTATTACTTTCCCGCGCACAAGCGCGGTCAGCCGCAGCTCGTCATCACCCACCCGGTAGGCATCGGCAGACGCGGGTTCGTCACTCCCCAGGGAATGACCCGCGTTCTCTGGCACGAGAAGGACCCCGTATGGCAGGTGCCGGCGTCGATCCTGGCCGAGCACGCCAAGGAGGGCGCCCCGCTGCCACGAGTGGTCGGGCCCGGACCGGAGAATCCGCTCGGAAACTACGCGCTGCATCTCGGATGGCCCGGCTACCTGATCCACGGCACCAACAAGCCGGTCAGCGTGGGATGGCGCGTGAGCCACGGCTGCATCCACCTCTTTCCCGAGGACATCAAGCAGATCTTCTACATGGTGCCGAACGGCACCGAGGTCCGGGTCGTCGATCAGCCGTACCTTTTCGGTTGGAAGCACGGCAGGCTTTACATGGTCGCCTACGGTCCTCTGAAGGGAGACAAGCGGCCCTGGAAGAAGAAATGGCGCCGGCTCCTGCCGACCCTGCTCACGCGCGCCGAGCGCGTGGATCTCAAGAAACACGGACAGACGATCGACTGGACGAGAGTGGCGCAGCTCGTGAGCTCCCCGCGCGGCGTGCCCGTTCCGGTGTCGGGCACGGGAGGCGCCGACCTCGATCAGATCCTCGCCGATGCGCCTCGCGTGCAGAACCGGCTGCCCGCCGGCTCGACCTGGGACGGCAAGACGGATCTGCCGCTGACGCACGCGCAATTCCGCAAGATCGACGCCAAGGCCCTCACGCCGCAGCAGCAGAAAGCGCTTGCGGCCGTCGACGAGCTCCCGAGGCCCGCCGTGACGGCCCACGACGCCGCGGGGTGCGCGACGGCTCAGTGCCCGGGCGGCTCGGCTCCGGCGTCCGCATCCTCCGGCAAGTCGAAGCCCGCGCCGGTCGATCCTCCCTGAGCCGGCTTCCCGCCGAGCCCAGGCTTGGCGGACGGCGTGCGGGCACGGGCGTTGCTCGAGGGACGCGGGAGCGGATCCGCGCTCGATCCGGGCACGCATGGGCGCTTTCATGCATCTCATCAAAGTCGGCTTCATGTCGATGCTGTTCGGAACGAGCGCGCCGCTCACACCGAAGCCGGTCAGGCTCGGGCCCGGAACCGTCACCTTGCGGGCGCCGCGCCCGGTGACGCCCGCCTCCGACTCCAGGCAGGTCGTCGTCAACTTCGGCGTGCCGAGCGAGAGCGTGCGAACGAAGGTGACGTATGGACGGTTCGGCCCCGGGAGCTTCGGCTACCTGCCGGTCCGTATCTGCAAGGCGAGCGGACACTGCCTGCCGATGACCTACGGGGGCGCGATCGCCGCGATCAATCCCGCCGGGGTGACTCCGTCAGCGGCGCCGCCTCCCGCTCCGGGTGACCCGGAGCGCGCGGCGAGGCGGGCTCGGCGGAACCCACGGTCAGCCTGTCGAGCCACGGGACGAGAGCCGTCGCGACCAGCGCAGCGGCGAGCGCCCCGACTCCGAGCCACGCGAACAGGCGGGTATAGACCGGCAGGGACTCGACCGGCGTGATGGCTCCGGCGGGAATGCGAGCCAGCGCGGCGATGGCGCCTCCGGCGTAGTTGCTGAGGCCCACGCCGAGAAACCAACCTCCCATGACTAGGCCGCGCGAGCGCTCGGGCACCAGCTTCGAGACCATGGAGAAGCTCAGGGCGCTGATCAGCAGCTCACCCAAGGACTGTGCGCCGTAGCCGGCCACCAGCCACCAGGGCGAGGTCACCCCGTGGCGCGCCGTGAGCCGGCTCGCGGCGTAGAGGAAGAAAGCGAGCGCGAGCATGTAGAGGCCGGCGGTGAATTTCCCGGCGAGGGAGAAGTCGCCTCCGCGGCTGCTCGCCTTGCGGGCGTAGAGCCACGCGAGCGGCATCGCCAGCACCATCAGCCAGAACTGATTGAGGTCCTGAAACTGAGCGGGCGAGACGTGCTGCCCGAGGAGCGAGTGGCGCACGTTGCGCAACGCGAACAGCGTGAGCGAGGTGTAGATCTGCTGGTTGTAGAGGGCCCAGATGATCGAGATGAAGGTGAAGACGACGCAGGCGATCACCCGGTTGCGGCCGCCTCTCCCGCCGGTGAGCAGCAGGTGAGCAAAGATGTAGATGAGCAGCAGCGCGGACAATCCGACCGCCGCGAGCGTCGCCGCGCGGTGGCGGATGACCTCCGACACCAGCGCCGCGAGCGGCAGCGCCGCGAGCAGCACCGCCAGCAGCGTGCGGGCGCGCAGCGGCTCGAAGTCGGGCGCGGCTCCGTAAGGGCGTAGGTACTCGCGGAAGAGCCCGTAGTTGACCAGCCCGAGCGTCAGGCCGATGGCGTTCACGCCAAAGGCCAGATGCCAGCTGTCGAAGCGCAACGGTCCCAAGGTGATGATCCACCCCGGATGATCCTTGATCCACGGCAACAGCAGAATCGAGACGAATGAGCCGACCTGGAGCGAGATGTAGTAGAGGGTGAAGAGAATGTCGAGCCTGGAATGGTCCCCCTCGTGCAGGCGCGACACCAGGTTGTTGGGATTGACCTTGAACAGGCCGTTGCCGAGGGCGATGAGCCCCATGGCCGGAAACAGCGCCGCCGCGAGCGGCACGGAAAGGAGCAGATAGCCGGCGCCGAGCGTCACCGCGCCGAGCACCATGGTGCGCCTGAGCCCCAGCACGTGATCGCCGAGCCAGCCGCCGAGCATCGGCACCGAGTACACCAGGGCGGAGAACGCGCCCCAGACGAAATCGGCGCGCGCATCGCCGAAGTGCCGCTGCTGCACCATGTAGAGCACCAGGAGCGACGCCATTCCGTAGTAGCCGAAGCGCTCCCACATCTCGAGGAGAAACAGCACCGCGAACGCCCGGTTCGGGTGGCGCGGGCTCGCGGCGCGCTCGGTTATCATGGGCGGACCTCGGGCAACAGCTTGCCCGAGCTTAATGGCCGCGACACCCCGTTGCCACCGCCCTGGGAGGTATGTGCGTGAAGATCGCCGACATGAACTGGTCGCAGGTCGAGGCCTACCTCGCGCGCGACCAGCGCGCCGTGCTGCCCATCGGCAGCACCGAGCAGCACGCGGGACTCAGCCTGTGCGTGGATCACATTCTCTCCGAGCGCGTGGCGGTCGAGGCGGCCGAGCCCCTTGGCGTGCCGGTCTTCCCCGGTCTGCCTTATGGCATGACACCGTATTTCATGGCCTACCCCGGCACCGTCAGCGTGACGGCGGACACCTACGGGCGACTCATCCGCGATGTCCTCGACAGCCTCGCGGTCCACGGATTCAGGCGTGTCGTCATCGTGAACGGTCACGGCGGCAACTCCTCAGTGACGGCGACGATCGCCGACTGGCGCTCGAGCCATCCCGCCGTCGCGGTCAAGTTCCACAACTGGTGGAACGCGCCCGAGACCTGGCGCGCCGTGCAGGCGGTCGATCCGGTCGCCTCTCACGCCTCGTGGATGGAGAATTTCCCGTGGACACGCATCGCCGGCGTGGAATATCCCGAGCGCCGGAAGCCGATGGTCGACACCTCGAAGCTGCGCTCCATGACTCCCGCGCAGGTTCGCGAGCATCTGGCGGACGGCAACTTCGGCGGCCGCTATCGCGCGCCGGATGAGGCGATGCTCGCCATCTGGCGCGTCGCGGTGCAGGAGACGCGCGCGCTCATCGACGGCGGCTGGTAGCCCCCCGAGCGCCTTCGCGGACCCGCGGCGCGCGGCGGCTCAACGTCCGAACGCGACCAGCACCTCGATGAGCCGGTGGATGAAGGCGTAAAGCGGCAGGGCGGCCAGCGGCACCAGCAACGCGCACGTGAACAGGCGCACCCCGGCGAGGCCCGGGCCGCTCGGGGAAGAGGGCGCAAGGAGTCGCCGCACGCGCTGCTCGAGGCCGCCCCAGTGGGCGCTCACGCGCGAGATCCTGCCCGGGCGGCCATTGGCGACGGCAAGGCGCGCCACCTTGATCAACGCCGAGGCGAGGGCGACGCGCTTGCGCGGATCCGAGCCGCTCGCCCGCTCGTCGGCATCGAGCTCGGTGGCTGCGCGCCAGTGCTCCGTCAGCTCCGTGCCTGTCGGCAGCCATGCGAGTGCATCGGGCATCGACAGCAGCACGAGGAGCTTGAGATTGTCGCGCGCATCCATGTGCGCCGCTTCGTGCGCGATCACCTGACCGAACTCCTCACGGTCGCAGGCGGCGGCGACGCAGCGGGCCGCGACGATTCTCGGCCGCCATCCGCCGACGACCCCGACCAGCGGCTCCCTGACGTTGATGACACGGATCCCGGTGCGCGCCGCCGCCGACTCGCAGATCTGCGTCTGCGATTCGCGCGCCAGCGCCCGCGTCACCCGCCAGGCGCGCAACCCCCGGCGCAGGCCGTCGGCGAGGACGAGCAGCGCCAGGATCGCCGAGAGCGCCAGCAGCGGTCCGGGCCTGTCCTGCGCATGGGGCGGCTCGTAGAGCAGGAATGCGGGCACGACCACGGTCAACACCATGACCGCCGATCCGAGGGCGGGCACGAGGCGCAGACCGAGGACCGCATCGGCACGCGTCACCCGCGCGCGCAGCCCGGCCCGCCAGAGGAGGGCTACGCCGAGCGACAACAGCAGATTCAGCAGCCCGAAGGCGGCCACCACCACGAGCGAAAAGGTGAGGTCGAAGCTCATTGCGCCTCCCACTTCAGCCGCACGCGCTCGGCGCGGACGAGCGTCTCGAGCTCATCGAGCAGCTCCGCATCCGCGTGTCCCACGGCATGCACCAGGGTCGAGAGCAGCGCCGTGCTGTCGCCCCCGGCGGCGAGCATATCCGTCACCTGCCCGCAGACCATCCGGCCGAACAGCTCGTCCCGCGAGCAGCGGGGCTCGTAGCCGAAGGCGCGCCCGAGCCGGAAGCGCCGCAGCACGCCCTTGCGGTACAGCCGGTCGAGCGTGGTCATGAGGGTGGTGTAGGCGAGCTGGGGGAACGAGGGCTGGACGTGCCTCACCGTCGAGGCCCGACCCCGCTCCCATAACACCCCGAGCACACCGAGCTCGAGCGGTCCCAACTCCAGACGTTCGCCCATGCTCGTCAGTCCTGATAATCCTCGTTCCCGGGAGTCGGCACCGGCTTCAGTCCGGCAATCTGGCGCTGATTCTCGAACCGGAGCGTGTAGAAGCCGCCGTGGCTCGATGTGACCCAGAGATAGAGCTGCCGTCCCTGCCACACGAAGCGGCTGTGCGCTTTCGACCACGCGAAGTTGATCGGCGGCTTCACGCCCTGAAATGAGTTCAGCAGCGAGCCGGGGTCGATCTCATCGGGATTCGGCGGAGCGGGTCCGACGAAATAGGCGATCTCCCGCGGATGGTACGGATCGTGAACGTCGAACACACGCACGCCCGACTGATGACTCGAGCAGGCGAGCAGCGTCGCGTGCAGCGGGTTGTCGAAGGTGCAGTCGTGCACGCTGTAGCCGTATCCGCCCATTCGGGCGGTGATGTCGTGCTCGACCCTGGCGCAGTTGGCGGGGGCGTCCACTCCGATCATGAGCTGCGCGACGAGCTTCGGCTTCGCAACGTTGCCGATGTCGATGAGACGCTCGAAGCCGAAGGGAGGCAGACCCGCGCCGCAGGCATTGATCGCCGCCTGCGGGTATCGGCCGCCACCGGAGCCGAACTCATCGCCGACGCCGAGATACGGCCTGCCGTGGATGAAGGCGAGGTCGGGTTGTATCCCGATGTCGCCGTTCACCCAGTACAGGGAGCTGATGACCTTGATCTCGGGGTGCGGGCGGCGATCCTGCACCTGGCTGACATCGTAGATGACGAGGCCGTTGCCGGAGCTGAAATGGCCGGGGCGCACCAGCTTGCCGACCACCCCGCAGAAGAGCAGCGTACCGGGCGGATGGCCGTCGACCGTGAATTGATTGAGCGAGATCCGATGGCACATCTGATGGGCCTCCTTGCCGCCCGCCTGGTGATCGGGGAAATCCCAGTCGACGAGCTCTTTCGGATGGCTCGGATCCGAGACGTCCACCGCGACCAGACGCGAGTTCTCGAACGAGGTGATCCAGTAGGTGCGGCCGTCGTAGGCGAAATTGCCGGCGTGGGCGAGGAGGTGCGGGTCCGGCAGCTGCACGCTCGCGAGCAGCTTCGGGTGCTGGCAGTCGGAAAGGCCGTAGAAGGACACCGCCGGCTGCGGCCCCGAGCCCATCCAGCTCTCGGCATTGGCCATCAACGCCCGCCGTGTGTTGACCGCGCCGTCCTCCCAGCTATAGAGCGCGGCCGGGTCATCCAGGTGAGTCACGTAGCGGGGATCGCTCGGGTTCGAGACGTCGAGCACCTGGATGCCGGGATGCAGGAGCGGCGGCACGCCTTTCTGCCCGGCCTCGAAGCCCTCGGTGGTGACGTACGCGCAGTCGCCGTACCACATCAGCTGGTGCCCCGCGCCCTGTCCGGCATATTCGCCAACGATGGCGAGATTGCAGTTGTAGGGGCGCGTCGAGGCGCCGCTGCGGCGCGCGGCGGCCGTGAGCTGGCCGTCGACTCCTTTTTCGGTTCGATCGCCCGGGTGGCAGACCGGCGGGGCTACCGGGCCGAGGAAGGGGGTGCGCGCCTGCGCCGGGAGCGGCAGCGCGGCGACGGTCAGCGCTCCCATTGCAAGCGACAGCCCGAAGACAAGGCCCAGTCGTCGAACATGAGTCATGGCGAGCCTCCGCAGGTTCTCGTAGTGGTTGTCGGGACGCCCGGCGGAGCCGCTCCCGTGAGCCCCATATTGCCCCGGCGTTCCGCCGAAGCCAAAGGGAGGCGGCGCCTCTTCGCCGAGCCCCGGGCTCGGCCCGTCGCTCCCGTCGGCACGAGACCCCTGCGCCGGGCGCCGCAGGGCCCCGCTGTCCGTCGCTCATTTTCCCGGGGGGCGTCCGCGGGGTTTCGCCGATTGATTGTAAGGATCGTAGCCGCCGCCGGGGTCGCGATCCGATTCGAGGCGCGGCTCCTCGTCTTTCGTATCTTCGATCTTGAGATCGGGGGCCTCGAGCTTCCTCAGCAGCCGGGAGGTCGCCTCGAACGCATTGCGCCCCGTGTCCTTGAGCCAGTCCCACACCGCATTGCCGCGCTCGTCGTGACGAACGCGGCCCGTCGGCTCGGATGCGCGCCGGTCGGAACCCCTCGGCGCCTGAGCGCCTTCGCTCGCGCGCCCGCTCGCCGGGCGCGAGGCAGGTGGGCCGCCGGGCGGAGGTTTCGACCTTTGAGAAGGCTCCACGGTGCTTCCCCGGAATGTAGCCTCGCCCGCCGGTACTCTATACCCGGTGGCGCCGCCAGAGGAGAGTGCGGTTGTTGGCCGGCATCGATCGATCCTCGAGCAGCTCGAAGCCCCGGTCTCGCGCCAGCGCCTCGACCCACTCGAAGTCCCGTATGCCACTGGCGGGCGAGCGGCGCTTGAGCCAGGCGTCGAACGCTTCGTTGCTCGCGCTCGTGAACCGGCCGCCGTAATTGAACGGACCGTACACGGCGAGCACGGCATCATCGGTCAGCACCGCGGGAAGCGCCGCGAACAGCGCGCCCACTGCCTCCGGGCTCATGATGTGCAGGGTGTTGGCCGTGAAGGCCGCATCGAACGGCCCGTCGGGCCAGGGGCCGAGGACATCGAGCGCGATCGGCTGCGGGAGATTCGCAAGCTGCGCTTCCGCGCACCACTGGCGAATGCCGGGCAGACTCGCCTCGAGGTCGGAGGTCTGCCAGGTGAGCTGCGGGAATGCTGCGGCGAAATGAACCGCGTGCTGTCCGGTGCCGCTGCCGATCTCGAGTACCCGCCGCCGGCCGGCGAAATGCCGTCGCAGCACCTCGAGAATCGGATCCCGATTGCGCTCGCACGCCTCCGCGAACGGCTTCACGTCAACGCAGCTGGCTGTCCTTGCTGCCCCGGCGGTTGTAGCCGCTGAAAGCCTCGCCTTCGTGATCCGACTTTTCCCGGCACGCGACGCACAGTCTGACGCCCGGAATGGCCTTGCGGCGCGCTTCGGGAATCTGCGCACCGCACTCGGCGCAATGCTCGAGGCTCGCACCCTGCGGCAGCCGGCTCTGCGCGCGCAGAATGCCGTCCGTCACGGTTGCATCGATCTGATCCTGTACTGCGCCGTCGCCGGCCCATCCCGTGGCCATCTGAGCCTCTCATCAATGGGGGGTATCGCCCGAAGCGGCCATTTTACCCGCCGCCGCGCCCGGGCGCTGGGGCGCGCCGGCCACGCCCGCCGCCGAGCCGGCGCTCGACCTGGCCGCATGCCGCGCGAGCCGCCCAGCCCGCGCCCGAGGTGCCGCGACGCTGCCGGATGGGCCGGCGGGGACCGCGCCCCGCGCGGCCCCGGCCCGCAGGTCGGGGTAGAGCGTCAGCAGCGCCTCGGTCACCCCGTTGGTCCAGCCGAAGCCATCCTGCAGGGGGTACTGACCGCCGCCTCCGGGGAGGGAGTGCTCGACGTCGTATTTCTCGACCAGCCTGCCTGTGTTGGCATAGACGCGGCGAACGGTGGCGACCCAGCGCCGCGCGATGGCGTGGGCGAGCCTGCGATGACCGTAGCGCGTGAGGCCCCGTACGGCGATCCACTGCAGCGGCGCCCAGCCGTTGGGCGCATCCCACTGCTGTCCGCTCACGATCGTCGTGGTGACGAGACCGCCGCGCTGGAGCAGGCGCGAGCGCGTCACCGCGGCCACCTTGCCGGCCTGTCGCGCGGTGGCGAGACCGACAAACAGGGGATACAGGGTCGCGGCACTCAACTCGCCGGTGCGCCGTCGCGTGCGCCAGTCGTAGTCCATGAAATCGCCGCCCTTCGAGTCCCAGAGGAAGCGATCCATGGCGCGCCGCCTGCGGCGCGCGCGCACGGCGAAGGAGCGCGCGCACGCGAGCTCGTGCCGCTCGGCGCAGCCACGCGAGATGGCGCGCTCGAGCCCGTAGAGCAGGCTGTTGAGATCGGGAGGCACGAGGTCGGTCGTGCGGATCGTGGTCAGGTGCCGCCGGTCGGCGAGCCAGCGCGAGCTGAAATCCCAGCCGCTTTCCGCCGCGGCGCGCAGGTTCCGGTACACCCGCGACGGGGAGCGGCGGGAGGCGCGGGCCGTCAGCACGTCGTCACGCCAGGCCTCATCGCGCGGGGTGCTGGCCGTGCTCCAGTAGCGGTTGAGGAGCGACCCGTCGGGCATCTCGACCACGTTGCGCCGGGCCTGCCCGGGGCGCAGTCCGGGACCCGCCCCCCGCATCCAGTACGCGTACTCGCGCTCGAGGTCGCTCAGGTGGCTCCCCCAGGCCTTGGCCGGATCATGATCGAGCAGGCCGACCATGAGGTAATAAAAGGGAGGCTGCGAGCGCGAGAGCAGATACGTGCGGGTCGCGTTCGGGATGTGCCCGTAGGTGTCGAGGAGGTAGTCGAAGTCATCCACCATGTCGCGGACGAGCGCCATGTGCCCGTCGGGAACGAGCCCGAGCATGTCGAAGTAGGAGTCCCAGTAGTAGAGCTCCTGGAACATCCCGCCGGGCACGAGGTACGGCTCCGGAACGTACACCCTCGAGGAGTAGGGCCGCGGGACCGTCGCCGCTCGAGTGAGGATGGGCCAGAGGCGCGCGATGTGCGCCGACAGGGTCGGCTCCCTCGGGACGGGCCGCACGAGCCGCTTCGGGAAGACGAAGTTGTCCGCCACGAAACGACGCAGCGCCACCCGGGTGCGGGGATGCTCGGCGCGATAGCGCCGCATGACGATGAGCGGGGAGGCCCTGGGAGTCGCGGAACACAGGTTGACGTGCAGCCGCATCGCCGCGCGCGCGAACAGGTGACCATAAAGCTGCGCGGGCGTCGCGACGAGCGGTGGGGCGGCCGCGGCCCATCGTGGGCCGCACGAGGCGCAGAGCAGCCAGAGCGCCGCGGCGAGCGGCGCGGACCGCCGGCCGCGCGCGCGAGCCCGCGACAGGCGGCGCATACGGCGGGCGATCATCGGTGGGGACTCCTTGCGTGATCCCGCTCGAGCGGGCACGGTCGATCGATTCTACCGATGCGACCGCCGTCACGTCCTTGATGTAATATCTGGCGATATGATATCGTTTTCTATAATAAGCAGTCGATAGAACGTGGACCGCAATCGCCAGCTCGGTTTCCTGCTGAAGGACGTCACTCGACGCTACACGCGGCGGTTCGAGGAGCGCGCCCAGACGCTGTCGCTCACGTTGCCGCAGTGCCGCGTGCTGATCAATCTCCAGAGCCACGAGGGCGTCAGCCAGAAGCGCCTGGCGGAGCTCACGGAGGTCGATCCGATGACGCTCGTGCGCATTCTCGATCGCATGGAGGCGGACGGGTGGGTCCAGCGTCGCTTCGATCCGGCCGACCGGCGCGCTCACACGTTGTGGCTGACTGCGGAGTCGAAGCCGGTTCTCGATCACATCTCGCGCCTGATCGGCGAAACCCGCGCAGAGGCGCTGCAGGGCCTCTCCAACGAAGAGCGGACCGTACTGGTCGAGCTGCTCGTGCGTGTGCACGCCAACCTGTCGGCGCTGCCGACGATCGACGCCGCGCCTCCCGATGCCGAGACCGCGCGCAAGAGCGCAAGGACCAGCCGATGAGCGTGACCGCCCGGAATCCCGAGCCCGCGCGGCTGCCGCGGCCGGATGAGACGGCCGGGACGCGCTCCGGGGAGCGTCCCGCGCCCGGCCGCGCCCGCTCGAGCCGCGAGCGGCTGCGTCTGCCGCTCATGGTCGGCGTTCCGCTCCTGGCGATCGGCGTGGGAGGCTATTTCTACCTGACGAGCGGGCGATACCAGTCGACGGACGACGCGTATCTGCGGGCCGCCGAGGTGCAGATCAGCGCCAACGTCGCAGGCCGGGTCGGTGAAGTCGACGTGCGCGACAACGAGCCGGTACGCCGGGGTCAGCTACTCTTCCGTCTGGAAGATCGGCCGTTCCGGCTCGCGGTCGCGGCCGCGCGCGCCCGGCTCGCGAGCGCGAAGCTGG
>JAKAZP010000042.1 GCA_021815905.1 Pseudomonadota bacterium
TCGAGCGGGCCGGCGGTCTCGCACGGCGCGTGAAGCTCGCCTGCCTCGCCCGCCCCGAGCTGCTCGGCAATCTGCTGGCGCTGGTCGCGCTGTTCTCGATCGGATTCGTCTGATGCCCGTCCGGTGGGCCCGCCGCGGCTCGTCGCGGCGGCGGCTCGGGCTGTCCCGCGCCGGGGCAAGAGGACTGAGCAAAAACGGGCCCCGCCGGATAAATTGGGCCTCCTTGGATCTTAGCGGATGCGTGGAGGCTGCCCGTGCGATTACGCGCTCTAGCGTGGCTGATTCTCGGTATGTCGGCGACGCTCGCCATCGGGGCCGCACGCCCCACGACGGCGGCCACCCGCCCGCCCGGCCCGGCGGCTGTCCCGGCCTCGGACTACCAGGCGCTCACGTGGCGCCTCATCGGACCGTTCCGCGCCGGACGGGTGCTCGCGGTGACCGGCATCCCCGGGGACGACCGCGACTTCTATTTCGGCTCCGTCGACGGCGGGGTCTGGGTCACCCACGACGCCGGGCGGACCTGGCAGCCGATCTTCGATCACGAGCCGGTGGGCTCGATCGGGGCGATCGCGATCGCCCCATCCGACCCCCGAACGCTCTACGTGGGCACCGGCGAGGCCGACATGCGCTCGGACATCGCGCAGGGCGACGGCATGTACAAATCGACCGACGGCGGCGCGCACTGGCGTCACATCGGCTTGAGCGGCACACGCCAGATCTCCCGCGTGCTCGTCGATCCGCGCAATCCCGACATCGTGCTCGTCGCCGCGCTCGGCCACCCCTACGGGCCGAACGCGGAGCGGGGCGTGTTCCGCTCCACCGACGGCGGCCGGCACTGGACCAAGGTGCTCTACGAGAATCCCAACACGGGCGCGGCCGATCTCGCCTTCAAGCCCGGGGACCCGAAGACCGTCTATGCCGCGCTCTGGCAGACCCGCCGGCCACCCTGGAGCGTGTATCCGCCCTCCGACGGCCCCGGCAGCGGACTGTACGTCTCGCACGACGGCGGCGGCCGCTGGACGCGCATCGAGGGCCACGGCTTCCCCGCGCATCCCGGGCGCATCGGCATCGCGGTGGCGCCCAGCCGGCCGGATCGCGTGTACGCGATCGCCGATGGACCCTGGGGCGAGGGCGGACTGTATCGCTCCGACGATGGCGGCCGCACTTGGCGACACGTCTCGAGCGATCCGCGGATCTGGAACCGCTGCTGGTACTTCTGCTCGGTCACGGTCGATCCGAGCGACGCCAACCGCGTGTACGTCATGGATACCATCGTGCTCGAGTCGAGCGACGGCGGCAGGCACTTCATCGCGCTCAAGGGCGACCCGACCGGCGATGACTTCCACCAGCTCTGGATCGACCCGACCAACACCGACCGGCGGATCCTCGGCAGCGATCAGGGCGCGCAGGTGACGCTCAACGGCGGCCGGACCTGGAGCAGCTGGTACAACCAGCCGACCGCGCAGATCTATCACGTGAGCACCGACAATCGCTTTCCCTTCTGGGTGTACGGGGCGCAGCAGGACTCGGGCGCCGTCGCGTTGCCGAGCAGGACGGGGAGCGCCGACGGCATCACGCTCGAGCAGTTCCGCGAGATCACACCCGGAGGCGAGAACGGCATGGTCGTGGTCGACCCCGACCATCCGCACATGATCTACGGCGACGGCACCGGGGACACCACGACCGTGGAGGTGCTCGACCGGCGCACTCGCCAGGTGCGGGACGTGGATCCGACCCTGGCCTATCCCTGGGCCCATTACCGCACCACGTGGACCTTGCCGCTCATCTTCTCCGAGCGCGGCCCCGAGACGCTGTATTTCGCCAACCAGCGCCTCTTCAGCACCGTCGACGGCGGTCTGCACTGGAAGCCGATCAGTCCCGACCTGACGCGCGATAATCCCGGCGTCCCGCCGAATCTCGATCCCACCACCGCGGCCGACGATCATCACGTCGGCAAGCGCCGCGGGGTGATCTACACGATTGCGCCATCGCCGCTCGATGCCGACGTCATCTGGGTCGGCACCGACGACGGCCTGGTGTGGCGCACCGACGACGGCGGCGCGCACTGGGACAACGTGACTCCGCGAGCGCTGACGCCGTGGTCCAAGGTGGCCGGCCTCGAGCTGTCGCATTTCGAGCGCGGTGTCGCCTACCTCGCGGTGGACCGGCACCGGCTCAACGACGACACGCCATACATCTACGTGACGTGGAACGACGGCAAGAGCTGGAAGCGCATCGTCTCCGGGATTCCGCGCGGGGACTTCGTCAACGTCGTGCGCCAGGATCCCGTGCAGCCGAACCTGCTGTACGCGGGCACGGAATTCGGCGTGTTCGTCTCCTTCGACGACGGCGCGCACTGGCAGCCGCTGCAGCAGAATCTCCCGGTCACCTCGGTGCGCGACATCAAGGTGAAGGACGGCGACCTCGTGATCGCCACTCACGGACGCGGGATCTGGATCATGGATGACATCGCCGCGCTCAGGCAGATGAGCGAGGTGCGAGCGGATTCGGTCACGCTCTTCAAGCCGGCGGTCGCCATCCGCTTCCGGCCCGAGGGCTTCACCGGGACGCCGATGCCGAAGGACGAGCCGATGGCGGCGAACCCGCCCGACGGCGCCATCATCGACTACGTGCTGCCGCGCAACGTGAGGGGTCCGGTGAGCGTGACCATTCGGAACGGGCAGGGTCAGGTGGTTCGCCGCTACAGCAGCGCCGAGCGGATCGCCGCTGCGAATCCGCGCGAGCTGAAGTTCGCCCCGGAGTGGGTCATCCCGCCCGCCGTTCCCCCGGCAAGACCCGGGATGCAGCGCTTCGTGTGGGATCTGCGCTATCCGGCGCCGCGGGCGAAGGGCGCGAAGGGACCGGCGGAGGACGGAGTGTGGGCACCTCCCGGCACCTACACCGTCGAGCTCGGCGTCATGGGCCACAAGTACAGTCAGCCCCTCATCGTCGAGGCCGATCCGCGCGTGCACGTGTCGCAGGCCGGACTCATGCAACAGTTCGAGCTCGCGCGCAAGGTGGAGCGCGCGCAGTTCCGCGCCTCGCAGGCCGTGAGTGAGGCCACGAAGCTGCTCGATGCGCTCGAAGCGAGGCGTGCCCGCGCGGGCGCCGCGCGCGCGCAGGTCGGGGGGCTCATGGGCCGCGTCGCCGCGATTTCCGGGGCGCAGCCGCACCCGAATCGCACGCCGGAGCTCGCCGGCACCCCGCCCAGGCGGTCGGACAGCCTGCAGATGCTGTCGGGGGATCTCTCGCGGCTCGAGCGGGCGGTCGATGGCGCGGATGCCGCGCCGAGCCCCGATGCGCTGACTTCCTACGCCGAGCTCTCGGGCAAGCTCGCCGCGACGCTCGCGCAGTGGCAGCAGCTGGAAAGCGTCGAGGTGCCGCGGCTCAATGCGCAGCTGAAGGCGGCGGGGCAGAAGGCCATCTGAAGCTTTCCTGCCGGCCGCCGGCGGGCCCGCCGTCCTCGAGCGCGAGCAGCGCGCGCTTGATGTCCAGTCCGCCGCCGAAGCCGGTCAGCGTGCCGTCCGCGCCGATCACGCGATGGCAGGGGACGATGATCGGCAGCGGGTTCGCCCCGTTCGCGAGCCCGACCGCGCGCGAGGCGCGCGGATTGCCGATGCGCCGCGCGAGCTCGCCGTAGCAGATGGTCTCGCCGTAGGGAATCGTGCCGAGCGCGCGCCAGACACTGCGCTGAAACGCCGTGCCCTCGGGCGCCAGCGGCAGCTCGAAGGCGCGGCGCCTGCCGGCGAAGTACTCGCGCAGCTGCGCGATCGCGGCGGCGAACGGCGCGCGCGTTGCGACCCACCCCGCCGACGGCGCGAGCGGGCGCGGCCCGGACTGGAACTGCAGCCGGGTGAGATGCACGCCGTTCCCGGCGAGCAGCAGCCGCCCCACCGGGGAGTCGATCTCGTGCCAATACGTGCTCGCGCGCTCAACTTTCATGGGGTCACCCGCTCGTTTGCCGCACACCAGAGATGCATCACCGCGTAGCCGCGCCACGGGCGCCAGCCGTCGGCGCGCCGATTCAGGTCGCGTTCCGACAGCGGCGTCCCGCCACAGGCCGCAACGCGCCGCACGACGACGTCGGCGCCGAGGAACGCGTCCGGCTCTCCGAGGGCGCGCAGCGCGATGTACTGCGCCGTCCACGCGCCGATTCCCGGCAGCGCGGTCAGGCTGGCGACGACCTCCTCCACCGGCCGCTGGAAATCGAGGCGGCCTTCGAGCATCGCCCGGGCGAGGCCCTTCACCGCGGCGATCCGCGCGCCCGTGAGGCCGAGACCGTCGAGACTGCCGGAGGCGATCGCCTCGGGCGCCGGAAAGAGGCGGGTCAGCTCCGAGCCCTCCGGAGCGAGCGCTTCGCCGTGACGCGACACGATGCGCATGGCGAGCGTGCGCGCGGCCGCCACCGTCACCTGTTGACCCAACACCGCGCGGACCGCGCACTCGAACGGATCCCAGGCGCCCGGGATGCGCACTCCCGGACGGCGGCGCACGAGGCGCTCGAGCTGCGGGTCCGCCGCCAGCGTGGTCGCGACCAGTGCGGGATCCGCGGCCAGGTCGAACACGCGCCGTGCGGCCGAGGCGATCCGCAACAGAGACGCCGGGGGCGCGCCGCGCACGCGCAGCACGAGCGCATGGCGCTCGGGCGCGTGACGCACATCGATCGCGGCGTGGCCGCCTTCGAGGCGCACGAGCCTCGCGTAGGAATCGCCATCGACACGCTCGAGCCCCGGAATCGCGCGCAGCGCGAGAAACTCCCGCAGGTGAGCCCAGTCGTACGGTGGCCGGTAGAAAAGCGTGAGTCGCACGTCATCGCGCTGCCCGGGCGGCGGCGCCTCGCGGCGCTGCTTGCGAAGCTCGCGCGGGGAGCGTGCGTACGCCTGCCGGAATGCTTCGTTGAAGCGCCGCAGGCTCCCGAACCCGGAGGCGAGCGCGATCTCCGTCATCGGGAGGTGGCTCTCGTCGATCAGGCGCTTGGCGAAATGCAGCCGCCGCGTCTGCGCCAGGGCGATGGGCGAGGCGCCCACGTGCTCGAGGAAGAGGCGATCGAGGTGCCGGGGGCCGATGCCCATGCGCGCGGCGAACGCCGCCACCGTCGAACCGTCCAGAGCCCCCTGCTCGATGAGTCGCAGCGCGCGGCGCACTACCGCAGAGGTGCCGAGCCAGGCGGCGGTGCCCGGCGCCGCCTCCGGACGGCAGCGCAGGCAGGGCCTGAAGCCGGCCTCGGCGGCCGCCGCCGCGGTCAGAAAGTATCGGACGTTGCGCTCCTTCGGTGACGGGGCCGGACAGATCGGGCGGCAGTAGATTCCGGTCGATCTCACCGCGACGAAGAACTTGCCATCGAAGCGCGCATCGCGGCTGAGGCGCGCGCGCGCGAGGATCGGCGGATCGAACGGCAGCATCGCGTCCATGGGCGGCACCATACGCCCCGGGGGGCGAGGCAACTAGCCGTTTTCGGACGCGATTGAGCGGCGCCCCGAAACCGCGGCGGCGGGCATCGCGGCCCTGCGCAGCGGGATCGACGCCCGGCGCGTTCCTTGCTGTCCCCTGTCTCGCGCGCCCGGTGCGCCAGCGTGCGTTTCCCCCTCGGCACCGGGTACGATCCGGGGGAATCGTCGGCGAGAGTGTCGAGCTCGTGACGCCCATCGATGTCTTTCCCTGCCTGCTGCGGTCGGAGGGCGCGCTCGCCCCGCGCGCTCCGAGGCAGATCGCCCGCGTGCCGAGTTCCGGAGGTGATCCGGTGATCATGAAGAGCGGCACCGCCGCGGTGCGCCGCCCGTGAGGCGCGCGGATCCCCGGCGGCGCGCTCGCGCTGCCGCGGCGCTGGCGCTCGGCGGCGCGCTCGCCGTGCTCGCATCCTGCGGCGGCGCAGGCGGCGGCTCCGCTTCCACGGGCGTCGGGCCTCCGAAGCCCGGGCAGCTGCTCGCGGCGCCGATCGAAGACCGCGCCTACACGAGCTCGGATCTGCTCTCCATGCTGAGCGGCAACAGCGACGCCGGGCGGCTGATGCTGCTCGCGACGTTCCTGCCGGTGTGCTCGGTGACGGTGTACTCCCTGCAGTACGAGACGGTCGGCGGCCGGGGCGAGCCGACGACCGCATCGGCCGCATTGATGGTGCCGAAGGGCCTGAGCCCGAACTGTCTCGGGCCGAGGCCGGTGGTGCTCTACGCCCACGGCACCGCGGTCGAGAAGTCCTTCGACATCGCCCACCTCTCGAGCAGCATCGAGGGCCTGCTGATGGCGTCGGTGTTCGCGGCCAGCGGATACATCGTCGTGGCGCCGAACTACGCCGGCTACGACGACTCGACGCTGCCCTACGCTCCGTATCTGGTGGCCGATCAGCAGGCCGCGGACATGACGAACGCGCTGGCCGCGGCGCGCAGCGCGTTCCCGGGCGTCGGCGCCCTCGAGAGCGGCAAGGTCTTCGTCACCGGATATTCCCAGGGCGGCTACGTCGCCCTCGCCACGCTGCGCGCGATGCAATCCCAGGGCATCGCCGTCACGGCGGCCGGACCGATGT
The DNA here is from genome assembly GCA_021815905.1 of Pseudomonadota bacterium. Next base: position 6,521 of record JAKAZP010000042.1, read on the forward strand.
CGGGCCCGTACGCGCTTTCGGCGTTCGCCGACGCCGTCTTCATGGGCGAGGTGAACGGCAGCGCCACGGCCAACTTCACCATGATCGTCGATGCGTACCAGCACACCTACGGCAATGTGTACTCGAGCGCGACCGGCGTGTTCGAGCCGCAATACGCCAACGGGATCGAGACGCTGTTCCCCGCGACGACGACCGCGGGCAACCTCTACGCCCAGGGCCTCCTGCCGCAGGATGCGCTCTTCAGCCGCACGCCGCCGGCGCCGCAGTACGCCGCCATGACGCCGGCGGTCACGCCCGCCAGTCTCGCCCCCGTGTTCGCCCTGGGCTTCGGTCCCGACAACCTGGTCACCAACACCTACCGCCTGAATTATCTCGAGGACGCGCAGGCCCACCCCGACGGGGGCTTCCCGACGGTGACCACCGACGAGCCGCCGTCGAATCCGGCCAACGGCCTGCGCCAGGATTTCGCGCGCAATGATCTGCGCGACTTCGACCCGAGCGTGCCGGTGCTGCTTTGCGCCGGCCAGAACGACCCGGAGGTGTTCTACTTCGACACCGGGCTCATGCAGCGGTACTGGGCGGCCCATGCCCCGGGGAGCCCCGTCACGGTGCTCGATGTCGACTCCGCGCCCGCCGCGGGTGATCCCTACGCTGACATCCAATATGGCTTCGCCGCGGCCAAGGCGGCCGTGGCGGCCGCGGCGGTCGCGCACGGCGCGACCGATGGCGGCGAGGCCGCCGTGCTCTCGGACTACCACGCCGGACTCGTGCCGCCGTTCTGTCTCTACGCCGTCAAGGAATTCTTCGATCGCCAGTAGGCGGGAGGCCCGCGCGTGCCCCGCCCGTCCCGCGGACGGTCAGTTCGCCCGTGCGCTGTAGGTTTCCATCATGAGCCCGGTGCCGCCGCGGGAGACATGGGCGACGACGGCGGTGCGCCGGTGGAGTTTGGTGATGGTGCCGAGATTGATGGCGAAGGAGAGCACGACCTGCTGGCCCTTGCGCAAGCCGAGGTTCGACGTCTCGATGAACACGCCCGTGGCGCTCAGATTCACCGCTTTGCAGAGCTTGCGGCAGCCACCCGGGACGGTGATGTAGACGATCGTCCGGGCACGGTGTCTCGTGTGCAGGCGGCGTTCCACTCTCGAGTCCTTGCGCGGATGCTGATTCTTATTGGTGCACCAGCGGTCATTATGCCTCCCCCGGGGGGCGCCGGCATCACGGTTCGACTTAATCCGCCGCCGCTCCGGCGATCAAAGAAAGCTCCGAAGCTCCCGTCCGAAGCGCTCGATGTCGACGAGGAACGAATCGTGGCCCTCGATGCAGCGCAGCGGCGCGAAGCGCGTCTGCGCACCGCTCTCCTGCAGCGCCTGCGCCAGCGAGCGCTGCTCGGCGATCGAGAACAGGAGGTCGGATTCGACGCCGATCACCAGCGCCTGCTCGAGGTGCGCCCGTCCGAGCACCGCGGCGGGATCCCCATGGCCGGCGAGATCGAAGCGGTCCATCGCACGGGAGAGATAGAGATAGCAGTTCGCGTCGAAGGTATTGACCCAACGCCGCGCCTGCACTTCGAGGTAACCCTCCACGGCGAATTCCGGCGAGAACGGCTCCGCCCCGCGCAGGTCGGGGCGCACCGGCTGGCGATCGAAGCGCTGCTGCCACTCGTCCGCCGAGCGATAAGTCACCGTGCCGAGTTTGCGGGCGAGGCCCAGGCCGGTGAGCGGCGGCCGGTCGGCCGGGTACTCTCCGTTGCGCCAGTCCGGGTCGCCGAGAACGGCCTCGCGCTGGATCGAGCGCAGCGCAATGGCAAAGGGCGAGGCCGCGAGCGTGCCGGAGATGCTGACGAGACGCCGCGCCGCCCCGGGGAAGAGGGCGGCGTACGCGAGCACCACCATGCCGCCGAGGGAGGGTCCCATGACGGTGTCGACGCGCAGGACGCCGAGCGAGCGCATCGCCTCGTGACCGGCGCGCGCGATGTCCTCGACCGAGAGCTCCGGGAAGGCGAGCCGGTAGGGGTGACCGGTGGCCGGATCGAGGGAGGCCGGCCCGGTCGAGCCGAAACAGCTGCCGAGGGAATTGACGCACACCACGAAGAACCGGTCGGTATCGATTGCGAGACCGGGCCCGAGCATGCGCTGCCACCAGCCATCCCGCGGATCGGCCTTCGAGGCCGCCGCGTGCGCCGAGGGGGACAGTCCGGTGAACAGCAGGATGGCGTTGTCGCGCGCGCCGTTGAGCTTGCCCCAGGTCTCGAACGCGACCTGCGCGCCATGCAGCGCTCCGCCCCGCCACATCGGGAATGGATCGGACAGCGTCGCATACCGGCGCGCGTCCGGCTCGCGCGCCTCGCTATCGAGGACCGGCGATGCCATTCTCACGGCTCAGGATCGGCTCCCTCGGAAATGCCTTCGAAGAGCGGCGTCGAGAGGTAGCGCTCGGCCGTGTCGGGCAGCATCGCGAGCACGACCGCTCCGGGTGCCGCCTCGGCGGCCACCTTGAGTGCCGCCGCGAAGGTGCCTCCGGAGGAGATGCCGCAGAAGATGCCTTCGCTGCGCGCGAGCGCACGCGAGGCATCGATGGCCTCGGCGTCGGTGACCGGCACGATGCGGTGGGCGACCTCGCGATCGAGCACGGCCGGCACGAAGTCGGGGGTCCATCCCTGGATCTTGTGAGGGGTGAAGGGCTTGCCGGAGAGCAGCGCGGCGGCGGCGGGCTCGGTCGCGATGATCTTCACCTCGGGCCGCGCGAGGCGGATCATCTGGCCGGCCCCCGTCAGGGTGCCGCCCGTGCCCCAGCCGCTGACGAAGAAGTCGAGCCGTCGACCGGCGAAATCCGCGAGGATTTCCGGCCCGGTGGTGCTGCGGTGATAGGCGGGGTTGGCGGGATTCTCGAACTGCCGCGCGAGAAACCAACCGTGCTTGCGCGCGAGCTCCTCGGCCTTGCGGACCATGCCGCTGCCGCGCTCGGCCGCCGGCGTGAGAATCACCCTCGCCCCGAGCATGCGCATGATCTTGCGCCGCTCGATCGAGAAGCTCTCGGCCATGACCGCGACGAACGGATAGCCCTTGGCCGCGCAGACCATCGCGAGCGCGATGCCGGTGTTGCCCGAGGTCGCCTCCACCACGGTCTGCCCGCGCTCGAGCGCGCCGCTGCGCTCGGCGTCCTCGATGATGCCGATCGCGAGCCGGTCCTTGACCGAGCTCATCGGGTTGAAGGACTCGCACTTGACGTACACGGTCGCATGCGCCGGCGCGAGCCGGTTGATGCGCACGATGGGGGTGCGTCCGATCGTACCGAGTATGCTGTCGTAGATCATGGGGCACTTTCTACCCTCGCCCGCCTCGCTCAGACAAGCAACGGCGGGCTATCTGCAGAGCGCCGAGGGTTATGAGGCCAGCGGCGAGCCGCTACACTCGGCGCGGGCCAGTATGCGGCAGCTCCCCGCGAACCGCCAGCAAGCCCCCCGGCGCCATGAAGGTACGACTGCAAAAGCTCATTTCCACGGCCGGCATCGCCTCGCGACGGCAGGTCGAGCAGTGGATCCGGGAAGGCCGAGTCACCGTTGCCGGGCGCACCGCGCAGCTCGGCGAGCGCGCCGACGTCCAGGACGAGATTCGGCTCGACGGGCGACGGCTGAGCCTGCGCGAGGAGCCGGCCGGCTTGCCCCAGGTGCTCCTCTACCACAAGCCGCTCGGGGAGGTGACGACGCGGCGCGATCCCGGGGGGCGCCCGACCGTATTCGATCGTCTGCCCCGGCCCGGGCACGGACGCTGGATCGTCGTCGGGCGGCTCGACGTCAATACCTCCGGTCTGCTGCTTTTCACCACGGACGGCGAGCTCGCTCATCGCCTGATGCATCCCTCGAGCCGGATCGAGCGCGAGTACCGGGTTCGGCTCCGTGGCCGGCCCCCGCCCGGGACGGTCGAGCGCCTGTTGAGCGGCGTGGCGCTCGAGGATGGGACGGCGGCCTTCGACCGGATCAGCGGCGAGCCCGCGCCGCCCGGAGAGCCGCCCCCGCGCAACGCCGCCTACCGCGTCGTGCTGCACGAAGGGCGCAACCGTGAAGTCCGCCGCATCTGGCGGGCGGTCGGCTACGAGGTCAGCCGACTGGTGCGGGTGCGCTACGGACCCATCGATCTGCCGCCCGACCTGGCCCCGGGCGCCTGGCGGCTCGCTCCGCCTCGCCTCCTCGAGCGCCTCGCCGCCGTGGCGGGCACCGAGGCCGGGGGAGGCGGCGGGGACGCGCGCGCCGCCGGCTCCTGAGTGAGATCCCGATCCAGGCAAGCCCCCCGGCATGCGGCTTGCGGCGTGCGCTCACGGGCATTCCCGATGAGGAGCGCGGCGGTCATGCGCTTCGAGGCGCGCGGTAAGCGGGGACACCCAAGCGCCGCCGGCGAGGCCGCGAGCCCCCGTTCCGCCAGCGGCCTGCGCGGGCGATCGGCCCCGCGAGCGTCGGAAGAACGGGGATGCCGGAGTGCTTATCGCGGCGGCGGCCGAGCTGAGGCTGGAGCGAGCTAGCAAATATCGCGCCAGGACGCATTGACACCCGCGCGAGCCGAAATCAGAATACGCGGCTCGTTTTCGCGGAGGGGTACCCAAGCGGTCAACGGGAGCAGACTGTAAATCTGCCGGCTTACGCCTTCGTAGGTTCGAATCCTACCCCCTCCACCAGCTACGTGGGCGTGGGTGGGGCGCGGGAAGCTGCGGACGGCGAAGCCGGCGGATGCGGCGGCATCAGCGGGTGTAGTTCAATGGTAGAACCTCAGCCTTCCAAGCTGATGACGTGGGTTCGATTCCCATCACCCGCTCCACGCTTGCGTTACCCACGATGTGTTGAGCCGAGCCCACGTAGCTCAGTTGGTAGAGCACGTCCTTGGTAAGGACGAGGTCACCGGTTCAATCCCGGTCGTGGGCTCCACCCAGAGCTCCCTCGCGGGGCGCGGGTGGCAGGCCATTCGGGCGGTGGTGTCAGAGATCTGTTAGCGACTTCGTCTCGCACGGCTCCTCGGGAGCGCGGGGAGACGTCTTGAGGAACATTCCATGGGCAAAGAGAAATTCGAGCGCAGCAAGCCTCACGTGAACGTGGGGACGATTGGGCACGTGGATCACGGGAAGAC
>JAKAZP010000043.1 GCA_021815905.1 Pseudomonadota bacterium
GGCGACTCGGCGCGCGGCGCATCGTCGCGGAGACCGGCGCCGGGCAGCACGGCGTCGCGACCGCCGCCGCCTGCGCCCGCCTGGGACTGCCCTGCACCGTGTACATGGGCGCGCTCGACATGGAGCGCCAGGCGCCGAACGTCGGACGCATGCGTCTCCTCGGCGCGCAGGTGATCGCGGTCACCGGTGGCGATCGGACGCTGCGGGCGGCGATCGACGAGGCGTTGCGCGACTGGGTGTCGGACCCGCTCGGGACCTATTACCTGCTCGGATCCGCCGTCGGGCCGCACCCGTACCCGTACCTGGTGCGCGAGCTCCAGGCGGTCATCGGCCGCGAGGCGCGCGCGCAGATCCTCGAGCGCTGCTCGAGCCTTCCGGGGGCCGTCATCGCCTGCGTCGGCGGCGGATCCAACTCGATCGGGGCGTTCCACGCCTTCGTGCCGGATCGCGGCGTGGAGCTCATCGGCATCGAAGCCGGAGGCCGCGGCGGGGGCCTCGGCGCCAATGCCGCGACGCTCGCCTTCGGCCGTCCGGGCGTGCTGCACGGCAGCTACTCCATGCTGTTGCAGGATGAGAACGGCCAGATCCAGGAGACCCACTCGGTGTCCGCGGGGCTCGACTATCCGGGAGTCGGGCCCGAGCACGCGCTGCTCGCCGCCTCGGGCAGGGTCCGCTACGAGACCGCGGGCGACGCGGAGGCGCTCGCGGCGGTGCGCGAGTGCTGCGAGAGCGAGGGCATTCTGCCGGCGCTCGAGAGCGCGCACGCGCTCGCGGGCGCCCGGCGCTGGGCAGAGCGCCACCCGGGGGCCGTCGCGCTCGTGTGTCTCTCGGGGCGCGGCGACAAGGACATGCCGACCCTGCAGCAGACGCTGCTCGCCGGAGAGCCGCGATGAGCGCCGCGGAGCGCATCGGTGAGGCGATCCGGGCCGCGCACGCCCGGTGCGGCGCGCCCGCGCTGGTCGGGTATCTCACGGCCGGCTTCCCGAGCCGCGATGACTTCAAGGCGCAGGTGCAGGCGCTCGCCGGCGCCGCCGACGTGCTCGAGATCGGCGTGCCGTTCACCGATCCGATGGCCGACGGCGTCACCGTCCAGCGCTCGAGCCACGCGGCGCTCGCCCAGGGCGTGAGCCTGCGCTGGATCCTGGCGCAGCTCGCCGACATGCCTCGGCCGCAGGCGCCGCTCGTGCTGATGAGTTATCTGAATCCGCTGCTCGCCCTGGGCTTCGCCGAGCTCGCGCGCACGGCCGCGCGCGCCGGCGTCGCCGGCTTCATCGTCCCCGACCTGCCGTTCGATGAGAGCGACGAGCTCAAGGGCGCGCTCGGGAGCGAGGGCCTGGCGCTCATCCAGATGGTCACCCCGGTCACGGGCGCGGAGCGGCTGCGGAGGATCTGCTCGAGCAGCGAGGGTTTCGTGTACGCCGTGACGACGACCGGCACGACCGGCAGGAATGTGACCGTGCCGCCCGAGATGACGCGCTACCTCGATCAGGTGCGTGCCGCCGCGCCCGTGCCCGTGTGCGCGGGCTTCGGGATCCGCGGACGCGAGCAGCTCGAGCGGCTGCGCGGACACGTGGACGGTGTCGTGATCGGCTCGGCGCTGGTCGAGGTGCTCGAGCGCGGCGAGGATGCCGCCGCCTGGCTTCGAGCCCTCCGATGAGCGCGCTCACGATCGCCTACCGCTTCCGCGGGCCGGAGACCTCCGCCAACGGCGGCTACTTCGCCGGATCGGTGGCCGTCTGCGCCGGGCGCACCGTGACCGTTCGGCTGCTCGAGCCGCCGCCGCTCGATACGCCGATGGAGCTCATCGAGCGGCCGGACGGCGAGCTCGAGGTCATGTTGGGAGAGCGGCGCATCGGCGAGGCGAAGCCCGCCGCGCTCGCATTGGAGTTGCCCCGCGCTCCGGGCTACCTCGAGGCGGTGGAGGCCTCGCGCCGGTACATCGGCTTCCTGCACCACCGGTTTCCGACCTGCTTCGTCTGCGGCACCCGCAGGCCGCGGGGCGACGGCATGCGCATCTTCGCAGGCCCCATCCCCGAGCGCTCGCTGGTGGCGGCGCCCTGGGTCCCGGACACCTCGCTCGATCGGGGCGACGGCAAGGTGCGGCCCGAGTTCATGTCCGCGGCGCTCGACTGCCCCGGAGCCTACGCCGTCATGTGCTGCGAGGATCGCATGATGCTCCTCGGCGAGCTCACGGTGCACGTGGACCGCCTGGTCCACGTGGGCGAGCCGTGCACGGTCATCGGCTGGTGCATCGAAAGCGCGGGCCGCAAGCACGCCGCGGGTACCGCGATCCTCGGCGAGGACGGTGGGCTCTGCGGGCGTGCCCGTGCGCTTTGGATCGAGCCCCGGAGCGAAACGGCCGCGACCTGACCTGCGGCCGTTCAGACCGAGCGCGCGCCCGCCGTTTGCGGCGCCTCGCCCATGCGCGCCGCGCGCCAGTTGCCGAAGCGGTAGTAGCCGGCGGCGAGCGCGATGCCGAACGCCGCGCCGATCAGCAGGAACAGCACGACGTTCGCGTTGGAGGTCGCCGTGAGGGCCGCCTCGCCGAGGAATCGCCCGACCCAGATCGAGTTGATCGAGGCGTTGAGCGATTGCAGCACGTTGGCGTAGAGGATGGACAGGGCGAAGGTCACCATGCCGCGGCCGATCGAGCCTTCGGTGAGCGAGCGGTGGGGGCTCGAGATGCGCTCGTCAGCGAGTCACAGGTATCGATAGGCGAGGTAGAGCCAGGTGGCGCCGAGCCCCGAGAGTGCCCATCCCGGCCATGCGCCGTGATCGCGCGAGAGCCAGACGATGCCGCCGAGCAGGACCGCGGCGCCGACGATGACGACGTCGCGCCGCCTGTGGCCGCGACGCATCTCCGCGTGCAGCAGCTCGACGGCCGGGGTCTCGACCAGCATGCGCAGCGCGCCGCCCTCGGCTCTCTGCAATGCGCCCTTCAGGACCGGGGGCAGCACGCGCGCCGCCTCGATCAGCTCCGGCAACTGCGTGCGCAGGCTGTGGATGATCTGTCGCAGGCTCATGCGCTCGCGCATCCACTCGCGCAGGATGGGCGCGGCGGTGTGCCAGACGTCGAGCTGCGGATACAGTTCCCGGCCGAGACCCTCGACGTTGACCAGCGTCTTCTGCAGCAGGATCAGCTGCGGCTGCAGCTCCACGTTGAATCGGCGCGAGATCTCGAAGAGGCGCACCAGCAGGTTGGCGAAGGAGATGTCCTCGAGCGGCCGGTCGAATATCGGCTCGCACACCGTGCGCACGGCCGATTCGATCTCGTCCACCCGCGCGCCGGGGGGCACCCAGCCGGACTCGACGTGCAGCTGCGCCACGCGGCGGTAGTCGCGATCGAACACGGCGAGGAAGTTCTCGGCGAGGTAATGCTGGTCGCGAGGATCGAGGGTGCCGACGATGCCGAAGTCGACCGCGGCGTAGCGCGGCCGCGCCGGGTCCTCGACCAGCACGAAGATGTTGCCCGGATGCATGTCGGCGTGGAAGAAGTTGTGGCGGAAGACCTGGGTGAAGAAGATCCGCACGCCGTTCTCCGCGAGCAGCCGGATGTCGGTGCCGAGGGCGCGAAGCTTTTCCATGTCGCTGATGGGCACGCCGCGGATGCGCTCCATCACCATCACGTCGATGCGGCAGTAGTCCCAGTAGACCTCCGGAACGTAAAGCAGATCCGAGCCCGCGAAATTGCGCTTCAGCTGCGAGGCGTTGGCCGCCTCGCGCATGAGGTCGAGCTCGTCGATGATCGTCTTGCGGTACTCGCGCACGAGGTCGCGCGGGCGCAGGCGGCGGCCCTCGCGCCAGTAGGTCTGCGCGAGCTCGGCGAGCGCGAAGAGCACCTCGAGGTCGCGCTCGATGACGTCCGCGACGCCGGGCCGCAGGACCTTGACCACGACTTCCCTGCCGTCCGGCAGCCGCGCCGCGTGCACCTGGGCGATGGAGGCCGCCGCGAGCGGTGTCTCCTCGAACTCGCGGAACGCCTCCGAGACCGGACGCCCGTAGGCGCGCTCGATGAGACTCCGGGCCACGGCGCCGGGGAACGGAGGAACCCGGTCCTGCAGCCGCGCGAGCTCATCGGCGACATCGGCCGGCAGCAGATCGCGCCGGGTCGAGAGCGCCTGACCGAACTTGACGAAGATCGGTCCGAGCTCCTCGAGCGCCAGGCGCAGGCGCACCGCCGCCGGCGCGCGGCGGTTCGGGTTGAGCCAGGTGTCCGCAGAGAGGTAGAAGAGGAACCGCAGCGGCGCATACAGATGCGTCGCCCGCACGAAGTCGTGCAGGCCGTACTTCAGGAGCACCCGCTGGATCTGCAGCAGCCGCGCGATGACGCGCAGCTTCACGGCCGCGAAACCACCGCGGTCACTGGGCGGCGCGCCGCTGCCTCAGCAGCTCGAGCCGCGCTTCGAAGCGATCGAGGTCTTCGCGCAGCGCATCGACACCGCGAAGGAACGACTCCCCCTCCTCGCGGGAGACCAGGTCGCCGCGCTCGTGGCTCGCGTACTCCCCCGCGTCCGCGAGCAGGGTGAGCGCGGCCCTGCGCGCGAAGCCGAGCGCCCCGCGCGCCATCTGGCCGGCACGGTGCGCGGGCGCATCGCCGATCAGGAGCGCCAGCTCTTCCTCCGGATCGGGACGGAGCAGCCGCGTCAACTCGCGGAACTTGTCCGCGAGCTCGCCATCGCCGCGCACCTCGATGTCGCCGCGCTCGAGCGGCGCTTCCGTGGCGCCGCTGCCGAGGGCGAGCAGGCTCAACGGTCCGCCGATGATCTCCGCATCGGCCGGGGCGGTTCCGCGGCTGACGCGCAGCGCGCTGCCGGTGGATTCCACGACCAGGCGCGCAAGCGCCGGCGCCTCGAGGGCGATCCGCCGCCCGGCGAGCTCCGCGCACAGCTGTTGCGCGCGCGGGGAGCGAGGCAGTCCCCGGTTCAGCAGATTCTCGATCGTCGCGGTGAGCATGGCGCAGGTGGTGTCCCGTCAGTACTTGTAGCCGCGATGCACGGCGACGATCCCCCCCGAGAGGTTGTGGTAGCGGCAACCCTCGAGGCCGGCGCGCCGCATCATCTCGAGCAGCGCATCCTGCCCGGGATGCATGCGGATCGATTCGGCGAGATAGCGATAGCTCGCCGCATCGCGCGCGACCACTTTGCCGAGCAGCGGCAGCACGCGGAAGGAGTAGAGGTCGTAGAGCGGCCCGAGGCCCGGGGCCACGGGGTGGGAGAACTCGAGCACCAGCAGCTGGCCGCCGGGCCTGAGCGCCCGGCGCATGGAGGCGAGCGCGGCGGGCTTGTCGGTGACGTTGCGCAGACCGAACCCGATGGTGATGCAGTCGAAGGTGTCGTCGCGGAAGGGCAGCCGCTCGGCGTTGGCCTGCACGTACTCGACGTTGCCGAGCACGCCGCGGTCGATCAGCCGATCCCGGCCCCGCTGCAGCATCGCCGCGTTGATGTCGCTGAGAACCACGAGCCCGCTCTCGCCCACCTGCCGGGCGAGACCCGCCGCCAGATCGCCGCTGCCGCCGGCGACATCGAGCGCCCGCTGGCCGGGGCGCAACCCGGTGAGAGCGAGCGTGAAGCGCTTCCACAGCCGATGCGCGCCCCCGGACATGAGGTCGTTCATCAGGTCGTAATTGCGTGCCACCGAGTCGAACACGCCGCGCACCCGCCGGGCCTTCTCCCGCCAGGGCACCTTCTCGTAGCCGAAATCGGTGGCTCGCTCGTCGGTCATGCGGTCGCCGCGGATCGTAAAGGGCGGCATTGTAGCCTTGGAATCCACCGCCGCGTCGGCCCGCGGGGCCGGAAGCGCGATAGAGGATTGCTTTTTGCCCGCGCCGATGCGCACAATCGGCTCGAGAATAGGGGGTCTTGAGAAGCATTGAAGACCGGGTGGCGGAAGCGCTGCCCGGTCTTTTTTCTTGGCCCGACGTCGCCCGCGGCGCTTTGGACGGCCCGTCCGGCGGCTCTTTCGATCTCGCCGGCGGAAGGCGTGGCTCTTGCCGGCTGACCTACCCGGTCTCGGATCGTTTCCGGGCGGACACGCGCTCGAGGTAGCGCGCCCAGTTGGCCTCGCGGTCCCGGCCGAGCTCGTACAGGTACTTCCAGGTGTAGAGCCCGGTGTCGTGCCCGTCGTCGAAGACGAGCTTCACGGCGTACTGGCCGACCGGCTCGACGGTCCGGATCCCCACGCTTTCCTTGCCGAGCACCAGGGTCTCCTGCCCGGGGCCGTGGCCCTTGACCTCGGCGGAAGGGGAGTGCACCCGCAAGTACTCGAACGGCAGCTCGAAGCGGCTGCCGTCCCCGAAGGTGACCTCGAGCAGCCGCGCCGTCCGGCGCAGCCTGATCTCCGTGGGCTGAGGGTCCGGCATGGGGGGCGAGTATAGGGGGCGCCGGCCGCGGCGGGCACCTCCCTGTGCCTGCTGCGCCCGATGTCCTATCATTGCAGCCCCTGCGTCACTCCTGGAACACCGTGGACGCGACCGATACCTCGGACCCGAGCTACTTTCACCGCGTAGTGGATTGCCAGTGGGCCTGCCCTGCCCATACCGACGTGCCGGAGTACATCCGGCTCATCGCCCAGGGGCGGTTCACGGACGCTTACCTCCTCAACCGCCATTCGAACGTCTTCCCCGGGATCCTCGGGCGAGTCTGCGACCGCCCGTGCGAGCCGGCGTGCCGGCGAGGCCGCGTCGAGTCGAAGCCGGTGGCGATCTGCCGCCTGAAGCGCGTCGCGGCCGACCTGCGGGACGATGTCAGCGGGCGGCTGCCGAAGATTCCGAAGGTGAAGAACGGCCGGCGCATCGCCTGCATCGGCGCCGGCTGCGCCTCGCTCACCGTCGCCAACGATCTGATGCCGCTCGGCTACGAGGTGACGATCTTCGAGCAGTACGGCGAGCCGGGCGGCCTGATGCGCACGAACATCCCGGCATTCCGCCTGCCGCAGCCCGTGATCGAGGATGAGATCGGGATGATCCTCGGCATGGGGGTCGATCTCAAGCTCGGGCACCGCATCGAGAGCCTCGGCGGGCTGCTCGCGAGCGGCGGTTTCGATGCCGTATTCGTCGGCTCCGGCGCGCCGAAGGGCAAGAACCTCGAGCTTCCCGGCCGCTCGGAGGCCGGAGCCAACGTGCACATCGGCATCAGCTGGCTCGAGTCGGTGGCCTTCGGGCACATCGATCGCATCGGCGAGCGGGTGCTCATCATCGGGGTCGGCAACACCGCGATGGACTGTTGCCGCTCGAGCCTCAGGCTCGGGGCGAGGAAGGTGATGGTGATGGCGCGCAAGCCGCGCGGCTTCTTCAAGGCCTCCGAGTGGGAGCTCGAGGACGCCGAGGAGGAGAGTGTCGAGATCATCGTCAACCGCTCGCCGAAGGCCTTCGTCGTCGAGGACGGACGGCTCAAGGGCATGCGCTTCGAATGCATGGAGTACGATCTCGACGACGAAGGCCGCATCCGCGCCGAGCGCGTGGCGGGCGAGGAATTCCTGGCCGCGGACGACGTCATCCTCGCGATCGGCCAGGAGAACGCCTTCCCGTGGATCGAGCGGGACCTCGGCATCGAGTTCGACAAATGGGACGTGCCGGTCGTCGATGCGGTGACCTACCAGTCGACCCGCCCCGGGGTGTTCTTCGGCGGCGATGCCGCCTTCGGGCCGAAGAACATCATCTGGGCGGTCGAGCACGGCCACCAGGCCGCGATCTCGATTCACCGGCATTGCCAGGGCGAGCCTCTCGGGGAGCGCTTGCCCCCGGGGGTCAGCCTGCACAGCCGCAAGATGGGCATGCACGAGTGGTCGTATGCCAACGACTACGCGCCGCTCGAGCGGCGCCTCGTGCCGCACGTCTCCCTGAAGGAGCGCTTCAAGAAGATCAACATCGAGGTCGAGCTCGGCTTCGACGCCGAGCAGGCGGCGCAGGAGGTGCAGCGCTGCCTCAACTGCGACGTGCAGACGGTGTTCGCCCCGAAGCTCTGCATCGAATGCGATGCGTGCATCGACATCTGTCCCGTGGACTGTCTCGCCATCACGCCGAACGGCACCGAGGCGCAGCTGCGCGAGACGCTCAAGGCGCCCGCGAGGAACCTCGCGCAGCCGCTGTACGTCTCGGCGGGGCTGCCGCAGACCGGGCGGGTGATGGTGAAGGACGAGAACCTGTGCGTGCACTGCGGGCTGTGCGCCGAGCGCTGCCCGACCGCCGCCTGGGACATGCAGAAATCCGCCATCCACTGGCCGCAAGCCGGGGACGAGGCCCGCACGCTCGAGGCGCGCAAGCCGAAAATCGCCTGAAGGCGACTCCCAACGATTCCCAAATGAGCAAGCAACGCGAGATGGCGCCTGGTCGGGTGCGCGCCGGCGGGACGCCGGCGCTCAGGGCCGCACGGTTCAATTCCCGGCGTCCCGACCGAGAGCCATCCTGCGATGCGTGCGGATGCGAGCAATGAACCGAGTCAACGATTTCACCATCAAGATCGCCACCGTCAACGGCACGGGCTCCGCGAGCGCCAACACGCTGCTCATGAAGTCCATCTTCAGGAGCGGCGTGCCGGTCATGGGCAAGAACTACTTCCCCTCCAACATCCAGGGCCTGCCGACCTGGTACGAGATTCGCGTCTCGGCCGCGGACCATCTGGCGCGCTCGGGGTCGGTGGACATCATGGTCGCCATGAACGCGGAGACCTACTCGCGCGACGTCAGGGAAGTGGCTCCGGGCGGCTACCTGGTCTACGACTCCACCTGGCCGCGGCCGGCGCTGCTTCAGCGCTCTGACATCACCGTGCTCGGCGCGCCGCTCGCGCGGCTGTGCAACGAGAATTTCAACGGGGTGCGCACGCGCATCCTGATGAAGAACATCTGCTACGCGGGCGCGCTGGCCGCGCTCCTCGAGCTCGATCTCGAGCGCATCCGGGAGCTGCTCGCGCAGACGTACGCGAAGAAGCCGCAGCTCATCGAAAGCAACATGAAGGCGATCGGACTCGGCTACGAGTACGCGCGCGAGCACTTCGACTGTCCGCTGCCGCTCAAGGTCGAGCGGATGGATCGAACGGCCGGGCACATCATGATCGATGGCAACACCGCCGCCGCGCTCGGGTGCGTGTTCGCCGGAGCCACGGTCGCGGCCTGGTATCCGATCACCCCCTCGACCTCGCTCATGGACGCGTTCAAGGGCTTCTGCGACCGGACGCGCATCGATCCGCAGACCGGCGCCAAGCGCTTCGCCTTCATCCAGGCGGAGGACGAGCTCGCGGCCATCGGCATGGTGATCGGCGCCTCGTGGAACGGGGCGCGCGCGTTCACCGCGACCTCCGGTCCCGGCATCTCGCTCATGAACGAATTCCTCGGACTCGCCTACTACGCCGAGGTGCCGGCGGTGGTGTTCGACGTCCAGCGGGTCGGGCCCTCGACCGGCATGCCGACGCGGACGCAGCAGGGCGACATCATGTCGTGCGCCTACGCCTCGCACGGGGACACTCGCCACGTCTGCCTGTATCCGGCCAATCCGGAGGAGTGCTTCTACATGGCCGCGCAGGCCTTCGATCTCGCCGAGCGGCTGCAGACGCCGGTGATGGTGCTGTCGGACCTCGATATCGGCATGAACGACTGGATGTGCCGCGAGCTGAAATGGGACGACGCCTACCGGCCCGACCGGGGGAAGATGCTCGCGCCCGAGCAGATCGAGAAGCTCGAGAAATTCCAGCGCTACCTCGACAAGGACGGCGACGGCATTCCCTGGCGGACCCTGCCGGGCATTCACCCGAAGGCCGCCTACTTCACCCGCGGGTCGGGCCATTCGCAGTACGGCACCTACACCGAGGACTCGACCGAGTACCAGATCGTGCTCGACCGGCTGATGCGCAAGTGGGATACGGCGAAGAAGCTCGTGCCCCGGGCGCAGATCGACGCCACGGCCGGGGGCGACATCGGCATCGTCTCCGTCGGCAGCGGCGACAGCGCCATTCGCGAGGCGCTCGCGATCCTCGCCGCCCAGGGGGTGCCGGTCAACTACATGCGGGTGCGCAGCTTCCCCTTCAGCGAGGACGTCGAGCGCTTTCTCGCCGCGCACCGGCTGCTGTTCGTGGTCGAGCAGAACCGCGATGCGCAGCTGCGCTCGCTCCTCACGCTCGAAACCGCCGTGGAGAAGAGCAGGCTGCGCTCGCTTCTGCACTACAGCGGGCTGCCGATCTCCTCGAGCTTCATTGTCGAGGGAGTGCTCGCCGAGGTGCGCCCCGGGGGTCTGCGCCGCGCACGTGACGCCGCGAGCGGGGGGAGCCAGCGATGACATTCATTGCGAAGCCGCGGATCGCGAATCCCGCCCTGCCGCGCAACTCCCTCGGCCTCATCCGGCGCGATTACGAGGGGGCGCTCTCGACGCTGTGCGCGGGCTGCGGGCACGACTCGATCACCGCCGCGATCGTCGAGGCCGCGTGGCATCTCGCGCTCGAGCCGCAGAACCTCGTGAAGCTTTCCGGCATCGGCTGCTCCTCGAAGACGACCGCCTACTTCGTCTCGGGCGCCCACGGTTTCAACGCCGTGCACGGGCGCATGCCCTCGATCGCGACCGGCGCCAACGCGGCCAACCGCAACCTCACGTACATCGGCGTCTCCGGTGACGGGGACACGCTCTCGATCGGTCTCGGCCAGTTCTGTCACGCGATCCGCCGCAATCTCGACATGCTCTACATCATCGAGAACAACGGCGTGTACGGTCTCACCAAGGGGCAGTTCTCGGCATCCGCCGACATCGGCACCAGGGCGAAGAAGGGCGAGACCAACTTCCAGCCGCCCATCGATCCGGTGCTGCTCGCGCTCGGCCTCGGCGCCACCTTCGTCGCCCGCAGCTTCTCCGGGGACAAGCGCCAGCTGGTGCCGCTCATCGAGGCGGGTCTGCGCCACCGCGGGTTCGCGCTGATCGACGTGCTCTCGCCGTGCGTGACTTTCAACGATCACGAGGGCTCGACCAAGAGCTATGCCTACACCCGCGGCCACTACGAGCCGGCGGTTCAGGCGGATTTCGTGCCGCCCGAGCGTGAGATCACGGCCGAGTACACCGAGGGGGAGGCGCTCTCGGTGACCATGCACGACGGCAGCCGGGTCGTGTTGCGCAAGCTCGATGCGAACTACGATCCGACCGACCGGGGGGGCGCCCAGGCGAGGGTGCAGGAGCGGCTGGCCTCGGGGGAGTATCTGACGGGGCTCCTGTACCTCGATGCCGCGGGGGACCACCGCGAGTTCCACGAGGTCAATGGCACGCCCGCCACGGCTCTCAACGCGCTGCCCTACGAGGACCTCTCTCCCGGGTCCAAGGGCCTGGAGAAGGTCCTGGCACGCTTTCGATGAGGTCTCGGGGGCGCGTTTCCCGGCGGAGGGGTGCACACCGGAGGGGGGGCGGTCGGAGGGGGGCGGCCGGTTCCGACCGCGCCCCCCTGTCTCCGCGCCTCGAGCTTGTGCCGGCGCGCACTCCTGCGGTACGCTCCGCGCCGGTCCGTGACCTTTCCCTTTCCTGCCG
>JAKAZP010000044.1 GCA_021815905.1 Pseudomonadota bacterium
GCTGCTGCAGATGGCGAAGACGGCCGCCGCGCTCGCCCGGCTCGCCCAGGCGCATCTGCCTTTCATCTCCGTCATGACCGATCCGACGACCGGTGGCGTGTCGGCGAGTCTCGCGATGCTCGGCGACCTCAATCTCGCCGAGCCGCGTGCCCTGATCGGCTTCGCCGGCCCGCGCGTCATCCAGCAGACCGTGCGCGAGACGCTGCCCGAGGGCTTCCAGCGCAGCGAGTTCCTGCTCGAGCACGGCGCGCTCGACATGATCGTCGACCGGCGCGACATGCGCGATCGCATCGCGTCGCTGCTGAAGCTGCTGTTGAAGCAGAACTGACCGCGCGCCCAGGAGCCGCCGTGAGCCGCACTCTCGGGCAATGGCTCGCGTTGCAGGAGGCGGCGCATCCGAAAACGATCGACCTCGACCTCGCCCGGGTGGGCGCCGTCGCCCGGCGGCTCGGACTCGAGCGACCGCAGGCGGCGGTCATCACCGTCGGCGGCACGAACGGCAAGGGCTCGACCGTTGCGCATCTGGAGGCGCTGCTGCTCGCGGCCGGGCGCACGGTCGGCCTGTTCACCTCGCCGCACTTCGTTCGCTACAACGAGCGCATCCGCGTGGATGGCGTCGAAGTCGACGACCCGGCGCTCATCGAGGCGTTCGAGCGCATCGAGGCGGCGCGGGCGGGCACCACGCTCACCTTCTTCGAATACAACACCCTGGCGGCGCTCGCGATCTTCGCCCGCAGGGGGGTCGAGTTCGCGCTGCTCGAGGTCGGACTCGGCGGCCGCCTCGACGCCACCAATCTCATCGATGCGGACGTGGCGGTGCTCTGCTCCGTCGGGCTCGATCATCACGAGTACCTCGGAGAGACGGTCGAGGAGATCGGCGCGGAGAAGGCCGGAATATTCCGCCGGGGCCGCGCGGCGGTCCTCGGCACCGCGGCGATGCCGGCGAGCGTGTACTCGGCCATCGAGCGTATCGGCGCCATGGCGGTGGTCGCCGAGCGGGACTTCTCCTGGCGCATCGAGCCCGGCGGCCGCTGGAGCTATCGCGGCCGTGGAGTCACGCTCGCGGACCTGCCGCCCTCGGCGTTGACCGGTGGCGTGCAATACCGCAACGCCGCCACGGCGCTCGCGGCGCTCGAGGCGCTCGGGGACGCGGGCGCGCCCGCCTCCGGACGCGGCCGGGTGGATCTCGATGAGCGCACCGTCGCCGCCGCGCTCGCGCGCGTGCGCCTCCCGGGGCGCTTCCAGGTCGTGCCGGGGCCCGTCGAGTGGATACTCGACATCGCCCACAATGCGCCCGCCGCGGAGGTGCTGGCCGGCGAGCTTCGCGCCCGGCCCTGCGCGGGCCGCACGCTGGCGGTGGCCGGCATTCTCGCCGACAAGGACGCTGCGGGGATCGCCTCGAGGCTCTCGCCCGTCATCGATGGTTGGGTGCTGTGCACGCTCGACGGCCCGCGCGGCCGCACCGCCGCCGAGCTCGCCGAGCGCCTCGGCTCGCTCGTGGCGAATCCTGCGCTCGCCTCCTCGGTGGCCGGGGGCTGCGCGGCGGCGCGCGCGATGGCGCAACCGGGCGACCGGGTGGTGGTGTTCGGCTCGTTCCATACGGTCGGGCCGGCGCTCGAGTGGCTTGGGGTATACTCGAGCCGGTGAAAGAGCGACTGACGGGCGCCATCATTCTGGTGGCGTTGATCGTGCTGTTGGTTCCGGAGCTGTTGACCGGTCCGGTGCGGGACACGGCCGCGCGCGAAGCCGCGGCTGCCGTGCTGGGCACGCCCGCCGCATCGGCCGCCGGCGCCTCCGGGGCGAGCCAGCCGCCATTACGAAGCTACACCCTCAGCCTCGCGCCCGCGGCCCGGGACGGTCCGGTCCCGCTCCCGCAGCCCCGACAGAGCGCCGCCTCGGCAGCGGTGCAAGCCGCCGCATCGCAGGCGGCGCACGGCATGGCGCCGCAGCCGGCGCCGATCACCGCGACGCCTGAGCCGCCACACACCGGGCAGGCCCCCGCGCCGGCAACGACGACGCGCCCTCCCGCCGAGGCGGCGCACTCGGAAACGGCGCCCGCGCGCTCCGCCCCGAAGCTTCGCAGTGCCGCTGCGCCCGCGGGCCGCTGGGTGGTCCAGGTCGGCAGCTTCTCGAGCCGCTCGAATGCGGATCGTCTCGCCGGGCAGCTGCACCGGCTGGGCTTTCGAGCCTACGTGTCCAGTGTGCGAGTCGGACGGCGGCTGCTGTGGCGGGTGCGCTCGGCGCCGGTGGCCAACCGCACCGCTGCGAGCCGGCTCGCCGCCCGGCTGCGTGCCCACGGGTACCGGGGCAGCGAGCTGCTGCCGATAAGGTGACGCGTTGCCGAGCGGCAGGCTGACCGCTCTTGTACAATCCGCGCCGCTCGCACCTTGCATTCGTGCATGCCGCCTCCATGAACATAGCCGATTACGTGATGATCGCAGGCCTCGTGTTGTCGGCGATCGTCGGAGCGGCGCGTGGGTTCCTGCGCGAGGCGATTGCTCTTGGCACCTGGCTCGTGGCTCTGTTCGTGGCGTGGCACTTCTCGGATCTCATCGAGCCGCATCTCGGCGGCCTGCTCGCCGACTCTCACGTGCGGCCGTGGGCCGCGAGGGTGATCATCGTCGCGCTCATCCTGCTCGCCGGCGCCGGCATCGGAGCGATTCTCGGGCATTACGTGCGCCTCTCGATCTTCAGCGGCACCGACCGCTTCCTCGGGCTCCTCTTCGGCGCGGCGCGCGGGGTGGTGCTGCTCGGAGTGTTCGTCATCCTGGCGCAGCTGCTGCGGCTCGACGGAGAGCTCTGGTGGCGTCATTCGATGCTGATTCCCTACGGACGGGTGGTGGCAAGAGGATTGCGGATACTCGCCGGAGCGGGACGGGCGTGAGGTAGCACATGTGCGGAATCACCGGGATCGTCGGAACGAGCGCCGTCAACCAGCGTCTTTATGACGCCTTGACGGTGCTGCAGCACCGCGGGCAGGACGCCGCGGGGATCGCGACCTACGGCGACGGCGAGCTCTGCGTGCGCAAGAGCGGCGGCCTGGTGCGGGACGTTTTCCAGCAGCACCACATGCTCGAGCTCAAGGGCAACGTCGGCATCGGTCACGTCCGCTATCCGACCGCCGGCTGCGACACCGCCTCGGAGGCGCAGCCCTTCTACGTCAACTCCCCCTACGGCATCTGTCTCGGCCACAACGGCAATCTCACCAACGCCGTCGAGCTCGCCGAGGTGCTGATCCGCGAGGACCGCCGGCACCTCAACACGACTTCCGACTCCGAGGTGCTGCTCAACGTGTTCGCCTCGGAGCTGCAGCGCATCGGCACCCCGCGCGTGACCCCCGCGGACGTGTTCGCGGCGCTCAACGCGCTGTATCGCCGCTGCCGCGGCGGCTACGCGGTGGTCGCCATGATCGTCGGTCACGGAATCGTCGGCTTTCGCGATCCGCACGGCATCCGTCCCCTCGTGCTCGGCCAGCGCGACACCCCGCGCGGGCCGGAATGGATGCTCGCCTCCGAGAGCGTGGCGCTCGACATCCTGTCCTTCCGCCTCGTGCGCGACGTCGCGCCGGGGGAGGCCGTGCTCATCGACGAGTCAGGCAGGCTCCACTCGCATCAATGCGTCGCGAGCGTGCGGCACACGCCCTGCATCTTCGAGTACGTGTACTTCGCCCGGCCGGACTCGAAGATCGACAACATCTCGGTGTACCGCGCGCGCATGCGCATGGGCGATCGCCTGGCGGAGAAGATCCTGCGCGAGCGTCCCAACCACGACATCGACGTCGTCATCCCGATTCCCGATACGAGCCGCACGAGCGCGCTGCAGCTCGCGCAGCGCCTGTCCCTGAAGTACCGCGAGGGGTTCATCAAGAACCGCTACATCGGCCGCACCTTCATCATGCCCGGTCAGGTGGAGCGCGAGCGCTCGGTGCGCCGCAAGCTGAATGCCATCGATCTGGAGTTCCGCGGCAAGAACGTGCTGCTGGTGGATGACTCGATCGTGCGCGGCACCACTTCCGCGCAGATCATCGAGCTCGCGCGCGAGGCGGGCGCGAGAAGGGTCTACTTCGCCTCCGCCGCGCCCCCGGTGCGCTTTCCCAACGTCTATGGGATCGACATGCCGGCGGCGCGCGAGCTGGTGGCGAGCGGGCGGCGCGTGGACGAGGTGGCGCGCCTGATCGGCGCGGACTGGCTCATCTATCAGGATCTCGAGGATCTCATCGCCGCCTGCCGGCACGAGGATGCCCGGGTGGGGGAATTCGACACGTCGTGCTTCTCGGGCGAGTACGTGACCGGGGACGTCACGCCGGAGTATCTCGAGCGGCTGCAGCTCGAGCGCTCGGATGAAGCCAAGGCGTTGCGCGGGGAGCGGCGGAGCCTTCTCAAGGTGGTCCGCGGAAGCTGACCGCCGGTGCGGCGGCGCCCGCTGAGCCCATGATCGCCGCCGACAGCCGCCACGAGCTGCTGCTTGCGCTTCTGCGCGCGGGACTCGCGAGCGTCGAGGGACGGGGCCGTGTGCGTGAGGCCCTGGCGTCGGGCGCGGATGCCCTCGCCCGTCCGGTCTGGGCTGCCGCGATCGGCAAGGCCGCGGCCAGCATGGCGCTCGGCGCGCGCGATGTTCTCGGCGATTCGCTCGAGCGAGTGCTCCTCGTCACCAAGAGCGGCCACCTCGAGGGCGAGCTGCGCGCGCTCCGCGGTCTCGAGGTTCTCGAGAGCGCCCATCCGCTGCCCGATGAGCGGTCGCTCCGCGCCGGCGCGCGCCTCATCGACTGGGTGGATGCGTTGCCCGGGCACGCGACGCCGCTCTTTCTCGTCTCCGGCGGCGCTTCGAGCCTCGTGGAAGTGCTCGAGCCCGGAGTCACCCTTGCCGATCTCGTGCGCGTGTCGGTCGAGGGCCTCGCCCGGGGACTCGACATCGCGGCGCTCAACGCGGAGCGGGCGCGGCTCTCGCGCATCAAGGGTGGCAAGCTCGCCGCGCGAATGGCCGGCCGCCGGGGGCTGGCGCTGTTCCTCTCCGATGTGCCGAACGACGACCCCGCGGTCATCGGCTCGGGGATCCTCGCGCCCGCGCCTCCTGGGGCGGATGCCATCGAGCGCCGGGTCATCGCCTCGGTCGATGTCGCCACCGAGGCGATCGCGGCGGTCGCGCGGCGCCGGGAGCTCACGGTGGAGCGGACGTCGCAGCGGTTCGCCGGCAGCGCTCCGCGGCTCGCCGCGCGCTTCACTCACGAGCTCGCGCTCGGCGGTGCCGAGGTCCGCGTGTGGGGAGGGGAGTCGACCGTCGAGCTGCCCCCCGCGTCCGGACGTGGAGGGCGCAACCAGCATCTCGCGCTCGCCGCCGCGAAGCTGATCGCCGGCTACCCGGATCTGCTGCTGCTCGCGGCCGGCTCCGACGGCACGGATGGACCCACGGAAGATGCCGGCGGGCTCGTCGACGGGGAGACCTGCGGGCGCATCGTGCTCGCCGGGTTCGATCCGGACGAGTGTCTGCGGCGCGCGGATTCCGGTACGGCGCTCGCGGCGGCCGGAGCGCTCGTCAGCACCGGTCCGACCGGCACCAACGTCGCGGACCTGGTGATCGGGCTGAAGCTCGCGCCCGGGCGCCGGACTGCGTGATATAAGCTCCCGCCCATGCGGCTCCTCCTGATCGAAGAAGATGCCGAACGCTCCCGCGCCGTGCGCGAGCGGCTCGCGTCCTGGGAGTCGTCCTGCGAGCTCGTGGTGCGCAGCCCCGTGCGCGAGGGTCCGCTCGCGCCGGAGTTTCTCGCTCAGGGATTCGATGCGGTGCTGCTCGGAATCGCATGGCCCGGAGGCAAAGGGCTCGAGTGGCTGCGCCTGCTCGCGCGCCGCGCGGGCTTCGCGCCCCTCCTGCTGCTCACCGAACGCCGCGGCGATGCCGCGGCGCGCGAGGCGGCCACGCTCGGCGCCCGGGCGCTCGCCCTCGCCGAGCTCGAGGGGAGCGAGTTCGAGGAAGCCTTGAGAGCGGCCGAGCAGCGGCAGGGATTTTCCCGCGCGCTCCGGCGCAGCGGCCCGGGCCGCGAGACGCAGTGCTTCAGCGGCGCGTTCGTGCGCGGCTATCGATGCGTGCGGCGCCTGTCCTCCGGGGCACTGTCGGACCTTTATCTCGCCGAGAGCGAGCAGGCCGGCGCGCTGCTCGCGCTCAAGGTCATCCGCGATCGGCACGTCGAGGGCGAGGCGCACGATCCATTCGTCCGCTTCCTGCAGGAATACGAGATCGCGCAACGCGTGCGCCATCCGGGCATCGTGCGGGTATTCGATCTCGGAGTGAGCGACGAGCACGCCTGGCTCGTCATGGAGTATTTTCCCCGCGGTGATCTGCGCCGCCGCATCCGCGCAGGGTTGGCGCCGCGCCCGGCGCTGCGGGTCGCGGCGCAGATCGCGCGCGCGCTCGCGGCGCTGCACGCCGCGGGCGTGGTGCATCGAGACTTGAAGCCGGGCAATGTCATGCTGCGCGACCGCGGCGGCATCGCGCTCATCGACTTCGGGCTGTCCAAGGACGTGATGCTCGATCTCGGCAAGACCGAGTACGGGCTGATCTTCGGCACGCCGCACTACATGAGCCCGGAGCAGGGCCACGGGCAGGCCTCGAGTCCGCGGAGCGATCTCTACAGCCTCGGTGTCATCCTCTACGAGATGCTGACGGGCGCGAAGCCTTATCGGGCCGAGAACGCGATGTCGCTCATCTACAAGCACCTCAAGGAGCCGCTGCCGCGACTTCCCGGCGCGCTCGAGTGGCTGCAGCCGCTGCTCGAGCGGCTGCTCGCCAAGCAGGCGGCGGATCGATTCGACTCGGCCACCGCGGCCGCCGAGGCGCTCGAGCGCGCGTGGCACCGCATGACACGCGCGCGGGTGAGCGCGTGAGCGCGACCGCCCCGCTGCTCGCGCCGACTCCGTCGGAGTGGGTCGAGGCGGCCGCCACGCTCTGGCGCGAGCTTCTCAACGATCATGCCAACTGCGAGAAGAAGGCGGCGTCCACGGCGCTCGCGCTGATGTTCACCTATCCGGAGGACCGGAGACTCGGAATCGCGCTCTCGCGGCTCGCGCGCGAGGAGCTGCGGCACTTCGAGCAGGTGCAGCGGCTCATGACCGAGCTCGGCGTGCCGTTCGTGCGGCAGCGGCCCGGGCGCTATGCCGCGGGCCTGCGCACGCTCATGCGCACCAGCGATCCGGGTCGCAAGCTCGATCTGCTGCTCGCGGGCGCGCTCATCGAGGCGCGCTCCTGCGAGCGCTTTGCGCTGCTCGCGGGGCGGCTGCCCGCGCCCATGGCCGCGCTCTACGAGCAGCTCACCCGCTCGGAGGCACGCCACTTCGAGCAGTATCTCGAGCTCGCACGAATCGAGGACGAGGCCGGCCTCGAGCAGCGGCTGTCCGTGCTCGCCGGGCGCGAGGCGCAGCTCGCCTGCGCTCCCGACACCGAGCTGCGCTTTCACTCCGGGCCGCCCGCGGCATCCGGCTGACAGATCGATGGCCGAGCACCCGCACCTGCTCATCGTCGACGACGACCGCGAGATCCGCTCGCTGTTGAGTCAGTATCTCGAGAAGCAGGACTTCCGCACGACCGCCGTGCCCGACGGGCGGGAGATGCGCCGCGTGCTCCAGCGCTCGCAGGTCGACCTGATCGTGCTCGATCTGATGCTTCCCGGGGAGGACGGGCTGTCGCTGTGCCGCGAGTTGCGCACGCACTCGCAGATTCCCGTGATCATGCTCACGGCCCGCGGCGAGGACGTCGACCGCATCGTGGGGCTGGAGGTGGGCGCGGACGACTACCTGCCCAAGCCCTTCAACCCGCGCGAGCTCCTCGGCCGGATCCGCGCGGTGCTCCGGCGCACCGCCCACGACCGCCGGGAACCGAATCCGCAGGTGGTGCGCTCCTTCAGCTTCGGCGGCTGGCGCCTCGACACCACGCGCAGGATGCTCACCGACCCCGATGGGCGCGAGGTACCGCTTTCCGGCGCCGAGTACCGGCTGCTCGCGGTGCTGCTGTCCTCGGGTAATCGGGTGCTCTCGCGCGCTCAGCTCACCGAGCTGCTGCGCGGCCGGGAGGCCGACCCGTTCGACCGCAGCATCGACGTGCGGGTCAGCCGCCTCAGACAGCTCCTGCGCGACGACGCCCGGGCGCCGCAGATCATCAAGACCGTGTACGGCGAGGGTTACGTCGTCGGCGTTCCGGTGCAAAGCGAGTGACGGCCGGGGCGGAAACCGCGGCGCGCCTCACGCTCTGGCCACAGTCGCTGTTCGGTCGGCTGCTTGCCGCGATGATCGTCGCGGTGGTGATCGCGGAGGCCGCGACGCTCTATCTGATCGCGAGCGATCGCGAGCAGCTCATGTTGAGTGGCACCGTGCGCGAGTGGTCACGGCGGATCACCGAGATCACGGTGCTGCTCGAGCAGCTGCCGCCCGCGCAGCGCGCGGCGACCGTCGTGCAGCTCAGGGAACAGGCGGCACGGCTCGCGACCCGGCCACCGGGCGCGGAGGTCGCGCGCTGGGCGCCCCTGAGGCGCGCCACCGGAGCGCTGCTGCTGCCGCCGATCGCCGCGCGAGGACCGCCGACGCATCTGCCGGGCGGCCCGCGCGGGGCACGGCCGGAGCGCCCTCCGTGGCCACGCATCTTCATTCACCTGCCGCTCATGTCGGACGGCGCCGAGGCGCTGCCGCGGCAGCTCGGAACGCAGCTGCGCGCGGACTTGGGAGGCGCGCTGCCGGTCAGGGTGACGCCCGCGGTCGCACCCGTCGCGACGGTCATCCCGATACCGCCGCCGTTCTTCGCGCCTCCTCCCGGGGCGCGCGAGCGGCGTTTCGACGTCAACGTCCGTCTGCCCGATGGGACCGGACTCGTGTTCCGCGTCACTCTGATGCCCCCGCGGGCGTTGCTGCCGCACGGGCTGCTCGTCAACTTCATCCTGCTGATGACCATCCTCGTCGTCGCGCTGTACGTCGTGGCGCGCAGCATCACCCGGCCGCTCTCGCGCCTCGCGGATGCGGCGGACAACGTCGGACGCAGCATCCGCCAACCGAAGCTCGAGGAGCACGGAGCCCGGGAGCTCGGCCGGGCGGCGCGAGCATTCAACACCATGCAGGATCGCCTGCAGCGCTATCTCGACAGCCGCACGCGCGTGCTGGCGGCGATGTCGCACGACCTGAAGACGCCCCTCACCCGGCTGCGGCTGCAGGTGGAGACGCAGCTCGAGAGTCAGGCGCTGAAGGAGCGCTTCGGCGCCGAGCTCGATGAGATGGAGCGCATGGTCCGCGGGGCGCTCGCCCTGTTCCGCGGGCTGGACGACGACGAGGCCCTCGAGCCGGTCGACGTCGACGCGCTGCTCGAGTCCGTGCGGGCGGGGTTCGTCGAGATGGGGGAGAACGTCAGCGTCGAGGGCAGGGCGCAGCAGCCTTTCGTCGGCAAGCCGCAGGCGCTCAAGCGCTGCCTCACCAACCTCGTCGCCAACGCGGTGAAGTTCGGCGCCCGCGCGCGCATCGTGGTGCGCGACGGCGCCGCGCTCGAGATCCGCATTCGCGATGACGGCCCCGGCATACCGGGCGAGGAGCTCGAGCGGGTGTTCGAGCCGTTCTACCGGCTCGAGTCATCGCGCAGCCGGGACACCGGCGGCACGGGTCTGGGGCTGAGCATCGCACGGGACGCGGCGCAGGCCCACGGCGGCTCGATCGTGTTGCGCAACCGTCCCGAAGGCGGGCTCGAGGCGCGGCTCACGCTGCCGCGCGGGCGCTGAGCTGCGCGTCGGTGCCGCGACCCGGCGCGCCGGGCCCGCGCGCGGACGGCCCAAGCGACTGTAAGCAAGTGTGTGCCGCGCACGCGTGCGTGGGACTCTGCAAGAATTGCTTACGGCGCGCGCCCGCGGCAACCGGTACATTGCGATCACGAGCTCCGCAATGGAGGGACTGTCATGTTTAGACGCAGTGTTGTCCTGCTTGTGATCGGGTGTGCCGCCGGCGCTGCGCTCGCGCAGTCACCGGCGCCCCAGGCCCCGGCGCCGCCCGCCTGGCATGGGCGCACCGGGGTGGCATGGATGCGTGAGCGGCGCATGATGCAGCAACGGCGGATGGAGCGACTCACCGTGCTCCTCGACCTGACGCCCGCGCAGCAGCGCAGGGTCGAGGCCATCATGAGCGCCGAGCGCGCCAGGATGAAACCGAGCCTCGAGCGGCTGCACCAGGCGATGCAAGAGGTGCGGGATGCCCACCGCGCGGCCCGCGAGGACGCGATGCGGCAGTTCGCCTCGGCGCTGAGTCCGGCGCAGATGAAGAAGCTGCGGCTCCTGATGCCGAAGCATCGGCGCTTCATGATGAGGGGCGGCATGGGCATGGGCATGGGGGGGATGGGCACGATGGGCCCCCGTCCCATGATGCCCCCTGGGCCGCCGCGGCCGCCCGGGCCGCCGCCGGGCGCCGAACCGAAGTAGTCGGCGCTCAGCGGCTCAGCTGGCGCAGCCGGTAGCGGCCCGTCTCGAAGACCAGGCAGCTTCCGTGCTCGTGCCAGGCGCCGAGCACGATGCGCTGGACGCTCTCGCCCTCGAGCGTCAGATCGTGCACGGCGGGCCGGTGGGTGTGGCCGTGAATCATCCGGCGCGTGCGCGTGGCCTTGAATGCCGCCGCGACCGCGCGCGGGTTGACGTCCATGATCTCGGGCTGCGCGCGCGCGAGGTGCGCGCGGCTGCCGGCGCGAGCTTCGCTTGCGAGCAGACGCCGCTGCGCGAGCGGCAAGGAGAGAAAGCGCCGCTGCCATTTCGGGGCCCGGACGACGCTGCGCAATTCCTGGTAGGCGTGATCGTCCGTGCAGAGCGCATCGCCGTGGGTCAGGAGCACGCGCTCGCCGCCGAGCTCGACGACGACCGGATCGGACAGGAGTCTGCAGCCGGTCTGCTCGCAGAATTGACGTCCGAGCAGGAAATCGCGATTGCCGCGCAGCAGGAAGCAGGCGACGCCGCCCGCCGTCAGCTCGCGCAGCGCCACCCGGATCGCCTCCTTTTCGTCCGCGGTGTCATCGTCGCCGACCCAGGTCTCGAACAGATCCCCGAGGATGTAGAGCGCGCTCGCCTCAATGGCCTCGTCCCGCAGAAAGCTCAGGAACCGAGCCTGAATCCCAGGAGCGGCGGCGTCGAGGTGCACGTCGGAGACGAACAGACATCGAGCCGCCGACCCGGGAGCCTGCCCAGTCTCCTCGGCGGGCACGGTCACTCGCCGGGCGGTGGCGCGACGCTCGTTGCCGGGGGCGAGGGCGCAGCCGAGGGCGGTGCGGACGGAGCACCCGAGGGTGGCGCGGAGGGCGCGGCCGAGGGCGGTGCGGACGGAGCGACCGAGGGTGGCGCGCTGGAGGGGGCGACCGTCGGGGTGGAGCCGGAGGAGGGC
>JAKAZP010000045.1 GCA_021815905.1 Pseudomonadota bacterium
CGACTCAGGGTGACGCGGACCGAGAGCAGGGAGCGCTGGAACCGCGCGCCCGGCGAAAGCGGCGAGCGGACCGCGGCGAGCGCGCGCGCGGCATCGTCGGGCTGGCGCGCGGCGAGATAGGCCTGCGCCGCTTTCAATTCGAAGTCGTTGCGCTGCGACCCCTGGCTCGTCCCGGCGAGCTCCTCGTACATCCGTCCCGCGGCCTCGGGATGCCCGGTCCGGGCGAGCGCCGCGGCGCGGGCGGGCGAAGGCGCAGCTCCGCGCGGAACGCTGACGCACGCCGCCACGATGAAAGTCAGGGTTGCGAGCGCGGCCAGGCGGACGGTCCATCGCACATGCATGCTTGAAGAGCCTTTCGCTGGGAGCCAAGCTAGGAAGCGTGCCCGATCATCGGTCACGTTCCCGGGCGCCGACGGTGGGGCATGAGGTGGAGATTATAGTGGGCAAGCCGCAGGGCCGTTTGCAAGTCGTCGCGACGCCGATCGGCAACATGAATGACGTGAGCTCGCGCGCCCGCGAGGCGCTCGAAGGCGCCGACGCGATTGCGGCGGAAGATACCCGCCGCACCCTCGCGCTGCTCGAGTCCCTCGGCATCTCCCGTCCGTTGCTCTCCCTGCACGAGCACAACGAATCGCGCCGTGTGCCGGAGATCCTCGCGCGCCTCGCCCGCGGAGAGACCGTCGCGCTCGTCAGCGACGCCGGCACGCCGCTGCTTTCGGATCCGGGATTCGAGCTGGTCCGCGGCGCAATCGACGGCGGCTTCACGGTGGAGCCGATTCCGGGACCCTCCGCTGTGACGGCCGCTCTGGCCGTCGCCGGCCTGCCGGTGAGCCGGTTCTGCTTCGAGGGCTTCCTGCCCGCCAGGCAGAGCGAGCGGCGTGCACAGCTTGCCCGGCTTGCCGATGAGCCGCGCACCATGGTCTTTTTCGAGGCGCCGCACCGGATCGCGGCGACACTGGCGGATGCCGCCGCGGAGCTCGGCGATGAGCGACCCGCGGTCGTGGCGCGCGAGCTCACCAAGGCGCACGAGACCCTCTATCGAGGAACCCTCGGGACGCTCGCCCGCCGCGCGCTCGAGGAGGAGAACTTCCGTCGCGGCGAGCTGACAGTGCTGGTGGGGGGCGCTCCGGCGGTCGAAGGGGGCGTGGACGCCGCGCTGCTGCGTCGCGCGGTGGATCTGCTCTCGAAGGAGCTGGCTCCGGGTCGTGCCGCCGCCGTTGCCGCGCAGCTGACGGGAGCTACGCGCGCCGAGGCTTATGCCCTCGTTCAGCGGCGCACCCGGCCTTCTGCCGAGAATGATGCGCTCGATGCCCCAGAGCCCCTCCCCGACCCTCCGGACCCGTAGCCGCGCTCGCGCAAAGCGGCGGGGTCGACTTTGCGCCATAATGAAAACGGAGTCGGCCGGGCAGTCGCTGCTTCGACCTTCGGGTCGGAGGGGAGGAAAGTCCGGGCTCCGGCGGATCAGGTGCCAGGTAACGCCTGGGGGGCGCGAGCCCACGGAAAGTGCAACAGAGAGCAGACCGCCCAAGCTCTTGCGGCGCGAGCTGCGGGAGACGGCAAGGGTGAAACGGTGCGGTAAGAGCGCACCGCGGACTTGGCAACAAGGCCGGCACGGCAAACCCCACCTGGAGCAAGGCCAAATAGGGAAGCAGCGGACCCCGGCGACGGGGACCGCGGCGTCGATCCGCGCGCGCTTCCGGGTAGGCCGCTAGAGGTCCACGGCGACGTGGATCGTAGAGGAATGATTGCCCTCGACAGAACCCGGCTTACAGGCCGGCTCCTTTTCAACTTGGCGCAAAGTCGGCGTCCTGCCGCTTTGCGCGGCCAGCCGCTCGGCTCATTCGATCCCGCGGCCCCGGGAGCGGCCCGGGGCCGCTCATTTGCTTGCTTTCGGACGAAGAGTGACTCTTGCCGGCTCACGCATGGCCTGGCGAGCAGGTTCGCCAAGGGCGAACCCCGTTATTTCACCACTCGCAATTGCGGGCGCTTCGGGCCCCCGCCGCCCTCGTCGGCGGGTGATGGACTCGCCGGAGGCGTCTCGGGCCCCGGCCCCGTATCCTGGTCCGAGAACATCATCCCCTCGCCCGTCTCACGCGCGTAAACGCCGAGCACGGCGCTGACCGGGAAGCGCACGTGGTGCACGACGCCCGCAAAGCGGGCGTCGAATTCCACGACATCATTGTCGATCTTCAGCCGTTGCGTCGCGGTATAGCTCAAGTTGAGGACGATCTTGCCCTCCTGCACGTATGCCCGCGGTACTTCGCTTCCCGCACGCTCCGCATCGACGATCACGTGCGGAGTGTTGCCGCTGTCGGTGATCCACTGATGCATGGCGCGAAGGAGGTAGGGTCGTTTTGGCGGAGCCCTGAGCATGGCCATCATCTCAAAGCCGCATTTCCCGTTCCTTCTCGGACAGGGACTCGCGAAACCCGGGGCGCGCGAACACGAGGCTCGCATACTTCAGGATCGGCTGCGCCTTCGCCGGCAGCTCGATCTCGTAGTGGGGCAGCCTCCAGAGCACGGGCGCAATCGTCGCATCGACCAGTGAGAATTCGTCCGACATGAAGAACGGCTTCATCTTGAACAGGTCCGCGGCCTGCACGATGGTGTCGAGCAGCACCTTCCGCAGTTTCGGAAGCTGCTTTCTGTCCTCCTCGCCTTCGATCTGCTGCAGCAGGCCGTACCAGTCGTGCTCGATGCGGTACAGGGCAAGGCGAAACTGCGCTCGGGTCACCGGATCGACCGGCATCAGCGGGGGATGCGGAAAGCGCTCGTCCAGGTACTCGATGATCACGCGGGAGTCGTAGAGCACCAGATCCCGATCCACCAGAGTCGGGACGGAGTGATACGGATTGAGGTCGAGCAGATCTTCCGGAAACCTTCCGGGCTCGACGCTCACGGTCTCGATGCCGATGCCCTTTTCCGCGAGCACGATCCGCGTGCGATGACTCCAGGGGTCACCCGGCGCGGAGAACAGCGTCATGATGGATCGTCTGCTCGACACGATTCCGCTCCGGCGGGACAGCCCGCATCCTAGGCCCCCTTACTGTAGCGGATCGGGGCGCGCCTAGTGGATGTCCTTCCAGTATTCCTTCTTCAAAAGCCAAGCGATCCAGGTGAACACGAGCAGGAAGAGTATCACCCAGACACCCGTCGCGCGGCGCTCGACCCGATCCGGCTCGCCGACGTAGTAGAGGAAATTCACCGTATCGTGCACGAACCGGTCGAGTTGCTGCGGGGTCATCTGCCCCGGAGCGATCTGCTTGAAGTGCTCGAAGACCTGTTCCGGGATCATCTTGCCGTTCGGCCCCGGCGCGTCCACGGTCCGGTAGACGGCGACCTTCAGTCCCTCGAGCGGTGAGAGGACGTCCGGCATCGCGGAATTCGGGAATGCCAGATTGTTCGCGCCCGTCGCGCGCGCCGGGTCGACGTAGAAAGTCTTCAGATAGCGATAGAGATAGTTCGGTCCTCTCTCCTCCGCCATGAGCGAGAGATCCGGCGGCGCCTTGCCGAACCATTTCTCGGCATCCGCCGGTATCATCGGGGAGAGGATGTAGTCCGCGGGCTTGTCGCCGGGCGGAATCAGCTCCTTGACGAGCACCGCTTTCGGGATCTTCAGATCCTTCCCGAGGCGCGACCACCTCTCATATTGCAGCGAGTGGCAGCCGAGGCAATAGCTGACGAAGTCACGCGCGCCGCGCTGCAGCGACGGGAGATCCGAGGCGTTGGCGTTCGCCCGCCAGCTCTGCCAGTTCGCGCCGGATGTCGGTTCCGCGGCCGCCGCGTGCGGGAAGGGCGCGAACGCGAGCACCGCCGCCGCGGCCCCCAGTACGAACAGTCGGCTCGATTGCGCTCTAGTGGGCATGGTAGACCACCCTGTCGGGCACCGGCTTGCATCGTTCCCAGCGTGAGTAGAAAGGCATCAGCCAGAAGAAGCTGAAGTATCCGAGGGCGAAGATCCGTGCCAGCCAGACGTACAGCGGCTCCACGGGCTCCATTCCGACGTAGCCCAGCCCGACGAAGGAGACCGCGAACACCGCCAGCATCACGCGCGAGATCCAGCCCTTGTAGCGCATCGATTTGACGGGCGAGCGGTCGAGCCAGGGGAGCAGCACGAGCGACACCAGCGCCATCAACAGCAGAAATGCGCCCAGCCCCTTGCTCGGAACCGCGCGCAGGATGGCGTAGTACGGAGTGAAGTACCACTGCGGATGGATCTCGGCCGGGGTCGACAGCGGATCGTGCGGACCGAAGTTCGCCGGCTCGAGGAACAGCCCGAAGAACCTCGGGGCGAAGAACACCACCCCCGCGAACAGGATGAGGAACACGCCGACTCCGACCACGTCCTTCACCGTGTAGTACGGATGGAACGGGATCCCGTCGATCGGCTTGCCATCGGGGCCGAGATTTTCCTTGATCTCGATGCCGTCGGGATTATTCGAGCCGACGCGCCGCAAGGCGACCAGATGCAGCATCACCAGCAGCAGGATGATGAGGGGAACCGCCGCCACGTGCAGGGCGAAGAAGCGATTGAGCGTCGCGCCGGAGATGCCGTAGTCCCCCCGGATCCACTGGGTGATCCCGGGACCGACGGCCGGGATCGTGGAAAAGAGGTTCACGATCACCTGCGCGCCCCAGTACGACATGTTGCCCCAGGGCAGAACGTAGCCCATGAACGCCTCCGCCATCAGCGCGAGGTACACGAGCATGCCCATGATCCACAGCAGCTCGCGCGGAGCCCGGTAGGAGCCGTACATGAGGCCGCGGAACATGTGCAGGTAGACGACGATGAAGAAGAACGAGGCGCCGGTCGAATGGATGTAGCGGATCAGCCAGCCCCAGGAGATCTCGCGCATGATGAACTGCACGGAGCCGAACGCGCCCGCGGAGCTCGGGTGGTAGAACATCGCGAGGAACACGCCGGTGACGATCTGGATCACCAGCACGAGGCCCGCGAGCGAGCCGAAGAAATACCAGAAGTTGAAGTTCTTCGGCGCGTAGTAGCCGGTGAGCTGATCGGCGACGAACTCGTCGACCGGCATGCGCTTGTTGAGCCAGGCCCAGAAGCCCCTCTTGGGGGAGACGGGCGTCTCGCCGGGCGGCAGTGGGTCGCTCGGAGAGCGAAGCTCCGTCGGTTTCGTGCTCGCCATCAGGCGCCTCCCTCGATTTGGACCGGATCTTCTTTGTCCACCACGCGTTCGGTCATCTGCAGGGCTCCCAGTTTCCCGTGCCAACGTCCGACGGGGCACTTCCCGCGACGCAGGCACTGCGCCGTACCCCGCCACCTCCCCGGCGCCGCGTCCGTCACCGCTGCATCGCGCGACCACAAGGCGCGCACCTCGCAGTTTAAGGCTCGCCGGGGGCGGCGCATTATACACAATCGCCTGTCCCCGCTTCGAACGCGCCCGCGGGACGCGGGGGAACCATGCCGTGGCGCGGGAGAGACCGAATGCTGGAGCGACTGGGCCGGGGATTGACCTTCATCGCAGGTTCCGTGGTGGGCGGGCTTGCGCTGGCATTCCTGATCGTGGCGCTGCGTCCCGATCTCATCCGGAACGATGCCCGCACCGCGGCGCCGGCATCCGGCGCGACCGCTCCCCGGGCCGAGTACGGCCCACCCCCCGCGCGCGAGAGCTACGCCGGCGCGGTCGCGCGGGCCGCGCCGGCCGTCGTCAACATCTACACGGCGCGCGTGGTCACCGAGCAGGTCTATCCCTCGCCGCTCGATGAGCTCTTCGGCAACGTCCTGCCGCAGTACCGGCGCCGCATCGAGCGCAGCCTGGGCTCGGGTGTGATCGTCGACAAGGACGGCCACATCGTCACGAACTATCACGTGATCGCGAACGCCGCCGCCATCCGGGTGCAGCTCGCCGACGGACGCATCGCGACGCCGAAGATCGTCGGCGTGGACCCGGACACCGATCTCGCGGTGCTCAAGATCGACCTGCCCAACCTGCCGGTGATCACCTTCGGGCGCTCCGATCGCGTGCGCGTGGGCGACATCGTGCTGGCGATCGGCGACCCGTTCGGTCTCTCCCAGACGGTGACGCACGGCATCGTGAGCGCCACGGGTCGCGGCGATCTCGGCATCAGCACGTTCGAGGATTTCATCCAGACCGACGCGCCGATCAACTTCGGCAACTCCGGCGGTGCGCTCGTCGATGCGAGCGGCAAGTTGATCGGGATCAATACCGCCATCGTCGCCAAGCGCCTGGGCGTCGAGGGAATCGGGTTCGCCATCCCGGTCGACCTGGTCCGCGGCGTGCTGCACGACATCATCCGCTACGGTCACGTGGTCCGCGGCTGGATCGGCATCATTCCGGAGGACATCTCCCAGGCGCAGGCAGCCCAGGTGGGCCTCAGCCGTGGCGGGGTGGTGGTCGCCAACCTCTACGTCGGCAGCCCGGCTCAGAAGGCCGGCCTGCGGCCCGGGGATATCCTGCTCTCGATCAACGGCCAGCCGGTGACCTCGGCGGAGGACGCGCGCGCTCGCATCGCGAGCTGCAAGCCGGGCACGATGCTCAGGATTCGGATCCTGCGGGGCAACGGGGAATCGAGCATCTCCGTCGCGGTCCAACAGCAGCCCCAGCCGCCCGCCCAGTAGCCGATCCGGAGGCCAT
Organism: Pseudomonadota bacterium; assembly: GCA_021815905.1. Next base: position 6,621 of record JAKAZP010000045.1, read on the forward strand.
GCCGATGCAGATCCGCTCCCGCCGCTTCTCCTCCCGTGCCGAGCTCGATGCGGCGCTCGCGCACAGGCTCGAGCAGGCGATTCGCGGCGGCGCCGCCCGCGCCCCGACCGCGATCATGCTCGCCGGAGGCCACACGCCGCTGCCCGCATACCGCGAGCTGGCGCGTCGCCGTCCCGCCTGCGGCTCGCAGCTCCATCTGCTGTATTCCGACGACCGCTACGTTCCCGCCGACTCCGACGCGAGCAACTACCGCGCCACGCGCCCGCTGCTCGATGCCCTCGCGCTTCCCGAGGAGCGCGTGCTGCGGGTCCGGACGGAGCTGCCGCTCGAGCAGGCGGCGCTCGACTACGAGCGGCAGCTGCAGGAGCTCCTGGGGCGCGGGACGTGCGTGGGATTGGGGTTGCTCGGCCTCGGAGCCGACGGCCATACCGCCTCGCTCTTCCGGCCCGAGGACCTCGAGCGGGCCCGCGGGCGGCTTGCGATCGCGGTGCAACGGCCCGATGGCATGTCGGGAGTCAGCGTGACGCCCGAGTTCCTGTCGCGAGTCGCCGAGCCGCTGTTCGTCGTCGCCGGTGGCGGCAAGTTCGACGCCATCCGGGCCTTTCTGCGCCAGGACGCGAGCCTCGTTGCCCTGCAGGCCGTGCAGGGCTGCCAGAGCGTCGAGCTGTGGGTGGAGCAGGCCGCCGAATTCTCCCTGTACGCGTAGATCTCTTCCGGCGCGTCCTCGCGCCGCCATGCGAACGGGGTTCGCGCTCTTCGAGCCCCGTCAGTTCCGCGTACCGCGCCGGATCACGGCGCGAAGCGCCCCATCGGCAGGTCATCCGGCGCGCAGGAGCGCGTCCAGCCCCGCGCATCCGCGCCCGGATTGTGCCAGCTGCACTCGCCCGTGAGCAGCCGCTCGGCCTCGTGCGGTCCCCAGGTGCCGCAGGTGTAGGAATCGAGCGGCGTATCGACGCTCAGCACCGGATCCACGATGGCCCAGGCGGCCTCGACCTCGTCCTGGCGGGCGAAGTGCACCGTATCGCCGATCAGCGCCGCGCTGATCAATCGCTCGTACGCGTCCATGGCGTCCGCCTCGTGCTGCGCGACGAACAGCTCGACCTCGCGCCCCTGCATGGCGGGCCCCGCCTTCTTGGCGTGCGCTCCGAGCGCGATCGCCACGTCCGGCCCCACCCGGAAGCGCACGAAGTTCGGATAATCGGGGCCGAAGTCGCCGAATACGCGCGCCGGCGGCGGCTGCAGATCGACCACGACCTCGGTGGCCGTGACCGCCAGACACTTGCCCGCGCGCAGACAGAACGGCACACCGCTCCAGCGCCAGGAGTCGATCTGCAGACGCAGGGCGGCGTAGGTCTCGACCGTTGACCCGGGGGAGACTCCCGGCTCGCCCCGATAGCTGTCGAATTGTCCGCGCACCACGTCCTCGGGCGTCACGGGCCTCACGGCCCTGAGCACCTTCACCTTCTCATCGCGCAGCGCCTCTGCCTCGGCGTTCACCGGCGGCTCCATGGCGAGCAGCGCCAGAATCTGCAGCAGGTGGTTCTGCAGGACGTCGCGTATGGCGCCGGTCTCCTCGTAGAACTTGCCGCGTCCGGCGACGCCGACCGTCTCGGCCATCGTGATCTGCACGCTCGCCACGAAGTTGCGGTTCCAGATCGGCTCGAGAAAGGAGTTGGCGAAGCGGAAGTAGAGCAGGTTCTGCACCGCTTCCTTGCCGAGATAGTGGTCGATCCGGAAGATGCTCCGCTCGGGAAACTGCCGGTGCAGCACCTGATTGAGCTCGCGCGCGGAGGCGAGATCGCGCCCGAAGGGCTTCTCGATCACCACCCGGGCGCCGCGCGCGGCGCCGGAGGCGCCGAGATGATCGACCACGACGGGGAAGATGCTCGGCGGGATCGCGAGGTAGTGGAGGGGACGCTGCGAGGCGCCGAGCTTCCCGCGCAAGGCGACGAACGTCTCCCGGTTGCGATAATCCCCGTCGTGATACTCGAGCAGCGACAGCAGCTTCCCGAGCGGCTCCTCCTCGGGCGATGACACGAAGGAGTTGACGCTCTCGCGCACGCGATCGGTGAGCCGCTCGAGCGTCCAGCCGGCGCGCGCGACTCCGATGACGGGCACGTGCAGGAGGCCGCGGCGCGTCAGGTGGTAGAGCGCCGGGAATATCTTGCGAAAGCAGAGGTCCCCGGTCGCTCCGAAGAGCACGAGCGCGTCGCTGTCACGGCGCTCCATGGAGGTCTCCGTCAGGCCTTCTTCTCGAGATGTCCGCCGAACCCGAGCCGCATCGCCGACAGCAGCTTGTCGGCGAATTCCGCGCGACCGCGCGACTCGAAGCGGGAATAGAGCGCGGCGCTCAGCACGTGCGCGGGCACGCCGATCTCGACCGCCGCCTGCACCGTCCAGCGTCCCTCCCCGGAATCCGACACCCGGCCGCCGAAGCTCCCGAGCGCCGGATCCTGCGCGAGAGCCTGTGCCGTGAGATCGAGCAGGCGAGAGGAGATGATGCTGCCGTGGCGCCAGACCTCGGCGATGGCCGCCACGTCCAGCTTGAACTGGAACAGTCGCGGATCGGACAGAGGCGCCGTCTCGGCATCGACCTGCCCCTGCTTCAGTCCCGCATCCGCGTGCTGCAGGAGGTTCAACCCCTCGGCGTACGCCGCCATGAGGCCGTACTCGATTCCGTTGTGCACCATCTTCACGAAATGGCCGGCTCCGTTCGGTCCGCAGTGCAGATAGCCCATCGACGCGCAGGCGAGGGCGTCCTCGTGCTCCCGCCCGCCCCCTGGCGCAGCCGCTCCCCGCCGGGCGAGGTGCCCCCCGGGCGCGAGCGTGGCGAACACGGGCTCGAGGGCGGCGAACGCCTCGGCGTCACCGCCGATCATCAGGCTGTAGCCTTGCTCGAGCCCGAGCACCCCGCCGCTCGTGCCGACGTCGAGATAGTGAATGCCGGCCGGCCTGAGCTCCTCGGCGCGGCGGATGTCGTCCCCGTAGTTCGAATTGCCGCCGTCGACGATCATGTCACCGGCTGCGAGCAACGGACGCAGCTGCCCGATCACGGTGTCGACGATGGCCGCGGGCACCATGATCCACACGGCGCGCGGCGGCTCGAGACGCCCGATCAGCTCCTCGACCGAGGCGGCCCCGAGCGCGCCCGCCTTCGCCACGGTCTGCACCGCCTCGCGTGATCTGTCGTACGCCACGCACTCGTGACCGCCCTCGAGCAGGCGGCGGACCATGTTGGCGCCCATGCGCCCGAGCCCGATCATCCCGATTCGCATGCGACCTCCGGAGAATTGAAGCGCCACGAGCGCGTGGCGGGCGCAGGCCCGTGGCCCGCCGCCGCAAGTGGCGGAGCCCGGGTAAAAACCACGCGCTTTGCCCGGGGCGCGCCGGGCCGGGCAGGAGCCCGGATCCGGCGCTTCGTCCTAGTGTACGCCGGGCGCCGCCGGGCCCGCAGTCGGAGGAGTCCTACGTCTCAGGCGGTGCGCGCGGCGTGCCCGTGCTCGGGCACGCGTTTGATCTGCGCCCCGAGCTGCGCGAGCTTTTCCTCGATCGCCTCGTAGCCGCGATCGATGTGATAGATGCGCTCGACCTCGGTGCGGCCCTCGGCCACGAGACCCGCCAGCACCAGGCTCGCCGAGGCCCGCAGATCCGTCGCCATGACCGGCGCGGCCGTCAGGCGATCCACTCCGCGAATGATGGCGGTGTTGCCCTCGAGACGGATTTCCGCGCCGAGCCGCCGCATCTCCAGCATGTGCATGAAGCGGTTCTCGAAGATCGTCTCGATGATGGTGCCGACGCCCTCGGCGACCGTGTTGAGCGCCGCGAACTGCGCCTGCATGTCGGTGGGGAACGCCGGATACGGCGCGGTGCGCACGTCGACCGACCGGGGCCGGCGGCCGCGCATGTCGAGCTCCACCCAGTTGTCTCCGACCCCGATCCTGGCTCCGGCTTCCTCGAGCTTTGCAAGCACCGCGTCGAGGTGATCGGGTCGCGTGCTCTTGATGCGCACGTTGCCCCGCGTGATCGCCCCGGCCACGAGGTAGGTGCCGCTCTCGATCCGATCCGGCAGCACCTCGTAGCTCGTCCCGTGGAGGCGCTCGACTCCCTCGACCACGATCTTGTCGCTCCCCGCGCCGCGGATCCTCGCGCCCATCGAGATGAGGAAATCCGCGAGATCGACCACCTCGGGCTCGCGCGCGGCGTTCTCGATGACCGTCTCGCCCTCGGCCAGCGTCGCCGCCATCATGAGGTTCTCCGTTCCCGTCACGGTCACGGTGTCGAGCACGAGGCGCGCGCCGCGCAGGCGCCCCGCGCGCGCCCTGATGTAACCGCCTTCGATGGTGATGTCGGCCCCGAGCGCCTGCAGTCCCGCCACGTGGATGTTGACCGGGCGGGCGCCGATGGCGCAGCCGCCCGGGAGGGAGACATCGGCGCGCCCGTGGCGCGCGACCAGCGGACCGAGCACCAGGATCGAGGCGCGCATGGTCTTCACGAGATCGTAGGGCGCGAAGCAATCGCGCACCGTGGTCGGATCCACCTCGATGCGCATGCGCTCGTCGATCGTCACGGTGGCGCCCATTCCCCCGAGAAGCTCCACCGTGGTCGTGACGTCCT
>JAKAZP010000046.1 GCA_021815905.1 Pseudomonadota bacterium
GAATGAAACGGGCGCGAAGCAGGGGTTCAGGTCGATCGCCGCGTCGGTGCACGAGATGCGCTGCTTCTGGTACAGGCCGCTCGCCGAGAGGTAGAGGCCCCCGTGAGTGTAGGCGACCTTGCCCTGAAAGCCCGGCGAGCTGTGATTCACCGGCGCCTGGCCGAGCGTGTTGAGCGGGTCGAAGATGCCGACCGTGACCTTCGCCCCCATCATGTCGGGGGTCGTGTAGTCGATCTGTGACAGCCAGTCGGTGTAGATGTAGCCGAGACCGATCGAGCCGAGCGAAGTGTTGGCGGGGGCGGCGTAATTGCCGTTGCCGGCGCCGACCCCGAGCAGCGTCATGTCATTGAGGATCGCGTCCGCGCCGAACAGGCCGATGTTGCGTCCGGCCATGATGGTCCCGAATTCCTTGTTGCCGACGGTGAGGAACACCTGCCGGACGTCGAGGCCGGCGGTGCCGAGCGCCGTGTGGCCGAACCCCGTGGGGTCCGCCGCCTGCAGGTTGGGGCTGCCGCCGTCGTTGGTGCTGATGCCCGGATACAGCCCGAAGGTGAAGCCGAGGTCCCAGCCGTCCTGGGTCGTGGCGCCGCTCACCGTCAAGGCCGCAGGCAAGAGCCCGTTGCTCACCGACGACGAGGAGCTGCTGTCGGATACGCAGGCGAGGCCGCCGTCGACGACGTTCGCGTCGCTCGCCTTCTGGCAGTTGGAATAGATGTAGTTGGCGTTGACGTTACCGTCGAACGACAACTTCCACTTGCCCGCGTTCACGTCGATCGCTTTCGCCGTCGGCACGGCAAGAACGCTCAACACAGCCGCTGCGACCAGGCCGGTTCGTTGATTTCTCATGGCGGGGCCCCTCCTTGAGACCGGAGACTGCAATGCCCGTGCCAGAGCGGCCATGGAACGATGAAAGCTGTTGCGCCCGCGAGACGAATGTGTGCGGGAGGCGCCGGCTGTTCCATTTCATGCCACCGGGCGTGACAGCCCTGTCACGCTCCTGGAACGGCCGCCGCGCAAGCGATCGAAGCCCGACGGCCCCGGCCATCGACGCCCGGAAATTCCAGGCAAACTGGCTTCGGCTCGGCTTGCAGTCGCCTGGCGACCGTGTTTCTCTATCGTGACACTGTCACCGCGACACGTGGCTTGGGTGACGCAGTCGCCCCCGGTCGTCTGGGAGGTTCGTATGGCAAACGCAACGACAGGCTGGCAGGCGCTCCCCGCGGAGGTCTCCGCCGACGTCGACGCCGAGGGACCGAGTCCGGAGCGACTCGCCCAGGCGCTGACGCTCGATGACCTCGCGGGCGAGGATCCGCGCATGCAACGCAACGCGCGCTGCGCGCGCCGCATCGCCGACACCAACGTCGTGGTGCTCATCCAGGGGCCCACCGGCTCCGGCAAGGAAGCCTTTGCGCACGCCATACACCTCGCCAGTCGCCGCGCACGCCGGCCGTTCGTGGCGGTCAACTGCGCGGCGATTCCCGAGACGCTGATCGAGAGCGAGCTGTTCGGCTACAAGCCCGGCGCCTTCACCGGGGCGCGCCGCGAGGGGCTGCGGGGCCGGATACTGCAGTCATCGGGCGGAACACTCTTCCTCGATGAGATCGGGGACATGCCGCTCACGCTGCAGAGCCGGCTGCTGCGCGTGCTGGAGGAGGGGCAGGTGGTGCCGCTCGGCAGCGAAGCCGCGGTCGCGGTCGACCTGCACGTGCTCGCCGCCTCGCACAGGAATCTGCGCGAGATGATCGCGGGCGGCGCATTTCGCGACGACCTCTATTATCGCCTGAACGGCATCACCCTCGAGCTGCCCTCGCTCGCCGAGCGCGCCGACAAGGAGCGCCTCATCCAACAGGCGCTCGCCGCGGAAACCGGCGCCGGGCGGCCGGCGGCCGTCGAGCGCAGCGCGCTCGAGTCTCTCCTCGGATATTCCTGGCCGGGCAACATCCGCGAGCTGCGCAATGTCATCCGCACGGCGCTCGCCATCTGCGACGGCGGCGTGGTCCGGCGCATCGACCTGCCGGCGGAAGTCCGCGACCAGGGCGAGGAGCTCGAGACGATACCCGCCTCGACGGACGGCGCCCAGAGCCGCCGCGTCCTGAGCCCGTTGCTGGCCGCGGAACGGGCGGCGTTGCTGCGCGCCATCGAGGATTGTCACGGCAACATGAGCCGCGTGGCCGCCGGTCTCGGCATCAGCCGCAACACGCTCTATCGCAAGATCAAACGCCACGGCATCTCGCGCGCGCGCCACATCTGACTACAACACGAAGCCGGCCCCGTGAGCTGGCCCGCCGCTTGCAGGCGGGCACAGCGGCCCGCATGCGCGCGGGCCACCGATCACATGAAGGCAAAGAGCGCATCCGGCGAGGGAAAACTCCGGCTCGCCCCGGGACATCGAGTCCGCATCGACCGCCGGGCGCGCGGCGCCGTGCTCGTGACGCCCGCCGGTCCGGTGCCGCTCAATGATGCGGCGGCCGCCATCCTCTCGCTCTGCGATGGCGCCCGGACGCGCGAGGAGATCGTGGCCCAGGTGACCCCTGGAGCGGACCTCGCGGTCGCGGGCGACGTGCGCGCCTTCATCGCCGTCGCCACTCGCAGCGGCTGGATCCTCGAGCGCTGAGCCGAAGGCCGCACGCGAGGAACCCCGATCGCGTGGCGAGCGTTCTCCGCCGATACGTCGTAGGATGCGACCTTGGCCGTGGACACCTCCGATTCCCCAAGCCGCACCCCGCGGCTAGAGTCCGTGCGTGCCGGCGAAAGCGAGCCGGCGCCCGGGCATGGGCGCGTCCCGGCGCAGCCGGGCGAGCCGGAGCGCGCCGCGGCGTCGGGGGCGCGCGAGCCGCGGCAGCCCTGGTTTCGCCGGCGGGGCGTGCTCCTCGCCGGCGGGGTCGTGCTCGTGCTCGTGGTGCTCGGCGGGGCGTACTGGTGGTGGCATCAGCGCGGCTTCGTCAGCACCGATGACGCCTTCCTCAATGCGCACATCGAGCGGCTCTCCCCGAGAGTCGCCGGGCAGGTGACGGCCGTTCTCGTCGAGGACAACCAACCGGTGCACGCCGGGCAGGTGCTGGTGCGCCTGGACCCGTCGACCTATCGGGTGGCGCTGCGGCAGGCGCTCGCCGGGCGCCTGCAGGCGCAGACCGCGCTCGGGGAGGCGAAGGCGAACGTCGCCGTTGCGCAGGCGAGTCTCGCGCAGGCGAGCGCGAACGTCGCCAACGCGCGGGCGAGCTACGTCCGCGCCGCCGCCGACCTGCGGCGGTACGACTCGCTTCGCCGGGTCAATCCTCAGGCCGTCTCGCGCAGCTCGGTGGATCAGGCGGTGGCGGCCGAGCGCAGCGCCGCCGCGGAGCTGCGCGCGGTGCGGCAGCGGGTGCGCGGCACGCAGGCGCAGATCGATGCCGCGCAGGCGGCGGTCGCCGGAGCGCGCGCGAAGGTCGCGACCGCCGACGCCGAGGTGCGCCAGGCCCGGCTCAATCTCTCCTATACCGCGATCTCGGCGCCCGAGGCCGGCCACGTGGCCAATCGCACCGTGGCGGTCGGCAACTACGTCACCCCGGGGGAGCAGATGCTCGCGGTCGTGCCGATGCACCTGTGGGTGACGGCGAACTTCAAGGAGACCGAGATCGATCGGATCCGGCCCGGAGATCGGGTCACCGTCCACATCGACGCCTGCCCGCGGGCCGACGCCCGCGGTCACGTGGAGTCGATCCAGCGCGGCGCCGGGCAGGCCTTCGACCTGCTGCCGCCGGAAAACGCGACCGGCAACTACATCAAGATCGTCCAACGGGTGCCCGTCAGGATCACGCTCGACTCGGTGCCGTCAGGCTGCGTCCTCGGTCCGGGCATGTCGGTCGAGCCGACGGTCAAGGTGAACTGAGTGGCCGGGCCCCCGGCCGGAAGCGCCCGCCCGGGGCGAGGGTGGACGCCCGCCCGTTCCGCCGCCGGCAATCGCAGCCCGTGGCTGATCGCGAGCATCATCTCGATCTCCGCGTTCATGGAGGTGCTCGACACCGCGATCGCCAACGTCTCTCTCGGCCACATCGCCGGAGCGACCGCCTCGAGCTACGACCAGGCCACCTGGATCCTGACCAGCTATCTCATCGCCAACGCCGTCGTGATTCCGATGAGCGGGTGGCTTTCGGATGTCTTCGGGCGCAAGCGCTACTACATGACGAGCGTCGCGATCTTCACCGGCGCCTCGCTCTGCTGCGGACTCGCGCCTTCGCTCAGTTTCCTCATCGTCGCGCGCCTCGTGCAGGGAGTCGGCGGTGGCGGCCTGCAGCCCGTGACCCAGGCGATGCTGATCGACACCTTTCCCCCCGGGCAGCGCGGGCGCGCGATGTCGGTGTACGGGCTTACGGTGATCCTCGCGCCCATGATCGGGCCGCTGCTCGGCGGTTACATCACCGATCAGTTCTCCTGGCACTGGATCTTCCTCATCAACGTGCCTGTCGGCATCCTGTCGCTCACCCTGGTGGAGTGGTTGGTGGATGAGCCGCCGCTGCTCGTCCGCGAGCGGCGGGAGCGCTGGCAACGCGGCGTGCATTTCGACCTCGCGGGCGCGGCGCTCATCGCGATCGGCTTGGGCTCGCTCGAGGTCATGCTCGATCGGGGCGTGCAGGATGACTGGTTCTCGAGCCCCCTCATACTCGGCGCGGCCGTGCTCGCCGGCGTCGCTCTCGTCGCATTCGTCATCTGGGAGCTCATCGAGCCTCAGCCGCTGCTCGACATGACCCTGTTCAAATACCCGAACTTCGCCTCGGCGACGCTGGTCATCATGACCATCGGCGTGATCCTGTTCGGCACCACCCAGTTCATTCCCCAGCTGTTGCAGGAGGTGCTCGGCTACACGGCCCAGCAGGCGGGACTCGCGCTGACGCTCGGCGGCATCATCACGCTCTTCAGCATGCCGGCGGCGGGTTTCCTCTCGGACAAGATGCAACCGCGGTATCTGATGGGAGGGGCGCTGCTGCTCGAAGCCGGCGCTCTCTGGCACATGTCCGGCTTTTCCATCACGGTCACCTTCGGCCAGGTTGCGCTCGCGCGGATGTGGCAGTCCGCGGGAATCCCGTTCCTGTTCGTGCCTCTCATGAGCGCCGCGTACGTCGGCCTCCCGCCGGCGAAGAACAACAGGGCCTCGGCCATGATCAACGTCGGGCGCAATCTCGGCGGCAGCATCGGCATCTCGCTGGTGCAGGCGCTGCTGGCACGGCGCGAGCAGTTCCACCAGGCGCGCTTGGTGGGGGGCCTGCAGCCGCTCAATCCGGTGTACCGGCACGCGATCCGCGCACTGAGCGCCGATCTCGTGAGCCGCGGGGCCCCGGTCGCGCAGGCCTCGCAGATCGCGATCGCCGAGCTCTACCGGAAGGTCGTTCGAGAGGCGCACATGATGGCCTACCTCGATGTCTTCTGGGCCCTGATGCTGTTCGTGCTGGTGATGGTGCCGCTGATCTTCGTCATTCGCAGTCGCCCGCCCGAGGCGCATTCGAGCGAGGATGACTCCGCCGCCTCGGCGCATGCGGCGCTCTGAGCCGCTTGGAGTGCGCTCATGAGCGACGCCCCGCATCCGCGCGCCATCCGGTCGTTCGTCACCCGCAGCGGTCGGATCACCCTCGCGCAGGAGCGCGCGCTCGAAGAGCTCTGGCCGAAGTACGGTCTCGAGCCCGGCGACCGCCCGCTCGAGCTCGACGCGGTCTTCGGCCGCAGGGCTGCGCGAGTGCTCGAGATCGGATTCGGCAATGGCGAGAATCTGGTCAGTCTCGCCTCGGCGAGGCCCGAGGCGGATTTCATCGGCATCGAGGTCCATCGGCCGGGGGTGGGGCGGCTGCTGCTTGCGCTCGAGGAGCGAAAGCTCTCCAATGTCCGCGTGATCTGCCACGACGCGGTGGAGGTGCTCGAGCGCCATCTCACCCCCGGGAGCGTCGAGGAGATCCTGATCCTCTTCCCGGACCCCTGGCCCAAGAAGCGTCACCACAAGCGCAGGCTCGTCCAGGGGCCGTTCGTCTCGCTGCTGGCCGAGCGGCTCAAGCCGGGCGGGGTGCTCCGCCTCGCGACCGACTGGGAGCCCTACGCCCTCGAGATGCTCGCGACGCTGGCAGCGGAGCCGCGCCTGAGGAATCTCGCTCCCGGGGGCGGATTCGCGCCGCGCCCGGACGAGCGCCCGGTGACGCGCTTCGAGCGCCGGGGAGAGCGGCTCGGGCACCGGGTCTGGGAGCTTGCCTTCAGCCGGGCCTGACCAGGAACGCGGTCCGCAGGCCGTCGATCACGAATTGCACCGCCAGCGCTCCGAGCACCACCCCGAGCAGCCGTCCGGCGACATTCACCCCCGTCACGCCGATCACCTTCATGAGCCGGTCCGCAAGCCACATCATGACGAGCGCGATCGTGAGCACCACGGCGGCGGCGGCGAGCAACGCGAGGAACATGACCGGCTCGCGCACGATGTGCACGGGGCCGAACCACAGGAGCACCGTCGCGAGGGCCCCGGGGCCCGCGATGAAGGGGAAGGCCACCGGAAACACCGAAATGTCCGCCCGGCGCCGGCTTTCCGCCTGCTCGTCGGTCGATGTCCGGCTGCCGGACTCGCGCGCGAACACCATCTCCAGGGCGAGCAGGAACAGCAGCACTCCCCCGAATATCCGGAAGGCCTCCAGGCTGATGCCCATGACCGCGAGGAACGGCGCTCCGCCTACGGCGAAGAGCACGATGATGAGGGCCGCGACCCCCACCGCCTTGATGGCCATGCGGCGCTGGTACTCCGGTGCCGCGCCGCGGGTGAGACCGCTGAAGAGCGGCACCAGGCTCACCGGCTCCACCACCACGAAGAACACGACGAAGAATTTCAACGCCTGCTCGAGCATGGAGGCCCCACCGATGCGCATCCGCTTCTTGAAACGGCTTCACGCGAGGCGCAACATCGCCTGAGACCCCCGCGCAGCGGGCCGCAGAATAACAGTTCCGCGGACTCCCCACGCGGCGTCGTGCGTTCATCCGGGACGCGCAGTCCGAACCTCGACGACCGCGCGGCCCCAGGAGGTTTGACGATGGCGGCTCCGCAACCTGGCATCGGCGAATGGTATCGCTTGAACGGCGGTGGGCTGTTCGAGGTCGTGGCGATCGACGAAGACGACGGCACGATCGACATCCAGTACTTCGATGGAACGGTCGAGGAGATGGACCAGGAAGACTGGTCGGCTCAATGGGACGAGGGGGAGCTCGAGGCGGCCGAGCCGCCGGAGGACTGGAGCGGGTCGGTCGACGTCGAAGGTGACGACGAGGATGGGCGCGGATCGGACTCGATCAACGAGGATCCTACGCTGCGTGCAAGCCCGCTCGACGGTCTCGATCTGTTCGAATGACCGCCGGTCAGCGTTCCTCGGCGAGCGCGGCGGGATCGACCTCGGGGGCGAGCAGCACGATCGCGCCCTGCAGACGCACCGGTACCGCGCGCAGCGCCTGCCCCGGGCAGGGGCCCGCGATGCACCGGCCGCCGTCCTTCTCGAACAGCGCGCCGTGGGATGAGCACAGGATGAGCGCCCGATCGGGCGTCAGGAAGCGATGCGGCTTGAGATCGAGGGGATGCCCCGCGTGGGGGCAGCGGTTCACGTAGCCGCGCACCTCCTTCCCGCAGCGCACCACGAATCCCCTGAGCGGCCAGTCCCCGCTCCCCAGGGTGAAGCCGCGCGAGCCGTGCTCGTCGAGGTCCTCCAGACGGCAGACCACCCGCTCGAGATCGAGCTCATGCGCCGCCACGGACCGCGCCTCCCGAGTCCGCGGCCGAGAGCGCCGGCAACCCCTGGTCCGAAAGGCCGCGCCGCGCGAGCCACGCGAGCAGCAGCAGGACGGGAATGCTGAGGGCGGCGGCGCAGAGGAAGTAAAGCGGATAACCGGCGAGGTGGGAGCCATACCCGGAGAAGCCCTCGAGCCCCTTGCCCGAGAGTTGGTAAAGCGACGAGAGCAGCGCGTATTGCGTCGCCGTGTACTTCGGGCTCGTCAGGCTCGAGAGGAACGCGATCAGCGAGGTGCCCGCCACGGAAAGCGCAAGATTGTCGAGTGCGTTGGCGAGCCCGAGCCCGAGGAGCGTCGGGGTGTGAGTCGTGGCGAGCACCGAGTAGGCGAGCCCCGCCAGCAGCAGCAGGCTGCTGCCGATCGCGAGCGAGCGCAGCAGGCCGAACTTCGCGACCAGCAGTCCTCCGATGAACACTCCCATCACCGACACGCCGAAGCCGTAGATCTTCACGACCAGCGCGATCTGATCGAGCGTGTAGCCGTGGTCGATGTAGAAGGGCATCACCATGGCGCCCATGGCGAAGTCCGTGAGCCAGTATCCGGCGATGAGCGCGAGGGTGAGGAGCGCGAGGCCGACTCCGTAGCGCCCGAAGAAGTCGAGGAGCGGGCAGACCACCGCGCCGATGAACCAGGCGCCTGCGTCCTTGAGGAATCGCGGCCAGTGTGCCCGCCGCTCGAGCCATGCGACCACGCGCTCTTCCCGCATCACCGACTCGCGCGGCACATCGACGGCAGGCTCCTTCACGAGCAGCGTGGTGACGATGCCGACGAGAGTGAGCGCCGCCATGCACAGGTAGCTCGAGTGCCAGCCGAGCGCCTGCGCGATCCCGAGCGCGCCGGCCCCGCCGGCGAACAGAGCGATCCGGTAACCGACCTGGTAGGCCGCCGCCATGCCGCCTTGCATTTCCACCGGGGCCGACTCGATTCTCCAGGCGTCCATGGCGATGTCCTGCGTCGCGGCGCAGAACGTCGTGAAGAGCGCCCAGAGCGCCACGCGCAGCACACCCGCCGACGGATGGCTCAATGCAAGACGCGCGAGGCCGAAGGCGATCCCGATCTGCGCGAGCAGCATCCAGGCGCGCCGCCGGCCCAACATCCGGTGCAGCAGCGGCAGCCGCGCGCGATCGACGATCGGCGCCCAGAGGAACTTGAGCGAGTACGGGAGGGTGGCCCAGGCGAACATCCCGATGAGCGGCAGCGCGATGTGCGACTGGCGCAGCCAGGCGGTCAAGGTCTGCAGCACGAGGTAGAACGGCAGACCGCTCGAGAAGCCGAGCAGCAGCATCGCGAGCATGCGCGGCTGACCGTAGACGGCGCGCGCCCGCAACCAGCCGCCCGTGCGGCCATTGGCGCAAGACGTGGGCATTCGGCCATGATACCGGCATGCATGACTACCAGCTGACCTTCATCGAGCTCGCACTTTCGCGCCAGGCGCTGCGCTTCGGCCGCTTCACGCTCAAATCCGGCCGCGAAAGCCCGTATTTCTTCAATGCGGGACTGTTCAGCGACGGCGAGGCCATCGCCGTGCTCGGGCGGTGCTACGCGGAGGCGATCATTCGCTCGGGCCTGCCCTGCGACATGCTGTTCGGGCCGGCCTACAAGGGCATCCCCCTGGTCGCCGCCGCCGCCGCCGCGCTCTTCACGCACCACGGCCGGCGGCTCCCCTTCGCCTTCAATCGCAAGGAGGTGAAGGACCATGGCGAGGGCGGCGCGGTGATCGGCGCGCCGCTCGCCGGACGGGTGCTGGTGATCGACGATGTGGTGACCGCCGGCACGGCGGTGCGGGAGTCGCTCGGCCTGATCCGCGGGCATGGCGCGCAGCCGGCGGGGGTGGTGTTCGCGCTCGACCGCCAGGAAAAGGGGCGGGGGGAGCTCAGCGCCGTCCAGGAGATCGAGCGCGAGCACGGCATCCGATGCGTGAGCGTCGTCACACTCGCCGATCTGATCGAGGCCCTGTCGCACCCGCTCGGGGGACGGACTGCGATTTCTGACGACCAGCTCACATTGCTGAGGGCCTATCGGGCGCGCTTCGGCGTCACCTGAGACTTGCTACCGCGGCCCGCTCGGTCAGAATATGTCGGTCCGCGGATTCCTGACAGGACGGGTCGCTTCATGCCCATGCCCATGCGCACGACGCACGGGATCCTCACGCTGATCGTGCTCGCGAGCGCCGCGTCGGCCGCGCTCGTGCAGGCGGCCCCTCAGGGCATGGTCGTGTATCGCTGGGTCGATTCCCACGGGGTCGTCCACTATGGCGACAGCGTGCCGCCGCAGTACGCCCGCGTCGCGCGCGAGATCCTGAACAGCGAGGGCGTCGAGGTCGGGCACGTGAATGCGGCCATGACGCCCGCGCAGCGCGCCGCGAGGCGCGCCGCACGCGCGAGACAGCAGGCGCAGCAGCAGCACGACTATTTCCTGCTCAACACCTACGCATCGGTGAAGGACATCAAGGCGCTGCGGGATGAGCGCCTGTCGCAGCTCGAGAGCCAGCAGTCGGCCGCGCGGCAGTACGTTCAGAGCCTGCAGGCGCGGCTGTCCTCGCTCCAGTCGCGCGCCATGCGGTTCAAGCCCTACAGCGCTCGGCCCGATGCCCGCCCGATGCCCGATGAGCTTGCGCAGGAGCTGGTGCAGACGCTGAAAGAGGTGCAGCTGCAGAACCAGTCGCTCGCGCAGCGCCGGCAGCAGGAGGCCGCGGTGCGCGCGCAGTTCCAGGCCGACATCGAGCGCTTCGAGCAGTTGAAGACCGCGCCGCCCTAGGCGCGCGGTCCGCGGCGGCCCGCCGCGCAAGCGCTGCGCGGGCGCCCCGGCGCCCGGGCGGGCCTGCGAGTCAGCAGACCCCGCCGCCTTCCTCCGCCGGCGCCGCATTCGCGCGGAACAGCCGAAAGAGCTCCCGCCCCATGCCATGCTCGTTCGCCCGCAGGTCCGCGCGCGCGCGCTCGCGCCGGCGCCACGCCTCCTGCGGCACCACCGCCTCGAGCGTTCCGCGGCGGCTGTCGAGCCGGATGAGGTCGCCGTCGCGCACCTTGCCGATCGGGCCCCCGGTCACCGCCTCGGGTGTCAGATGGATCGCCGCCGGCACGGCGCCCGACGCGCCCGACATGCGCCCGTCCGTGACCAACGCGACGCGATAGCCCCTGGACTGGAGCGAGGTCAGGGCCGGTGTCAGGCCGTGCAGCTCCGGCATGCCGTTGGCGCGCGGCCCCTGAAAGCGCACGACCACCACGACATCGCGCGCGAGCTCTCCGCGGGCGAACGCCTCGAGCACCGCTTCCTGGCTGTCGAATACCCGCGCCGGCGCCTCGATCGCGCGATGCTCCGCGCCGACGGCCGACACTTTGATCACCGAGCGGCCGAGATTGCCCTCGAGCCGCTTCAATCCCCCATCG
>JAKAZP010000047.1 GCA_021815905.1 Pseudomonadota bacterium
CAGGACGCTGCGGCAGACGGCCGTGCCCGCCGCCGGCAGCGGCGGCGTCTCACGCCGCTCCATCGAGCCGCCCCGGCGCGGGGGCCTCCGCGGCGGGAATCAATTGCGACAGCGCTTCGATGTAGGCGCCGACGGTCTGCCGCTCGTCCGCGCGCCCGTCGATGTAGCGGCCGCTGCGGGCGCTCGCCGCCTGCCACTGCCCGGCATCGCCCGCGAGCGTCGCCACCGCCTCGCGCAGCGCTTGGAGATTCCCGACGACGATCCCGAGCCCGTGCCTGCCGATCAGCTGCTCGGGATCGAGGAACGCGACCACCGGCGTGCCGCGCGACCAGGCCTGCAGATAGGTGTTGGGAAAGCCCTCGGTCTCCGAGGTGCTCACCAGCACGCGCGCGCGCTCGATGAGCTCGCCGATGCGATGCTGGGGCACGAATCCGTGGAAGGTGACGTTCGCCAGCGTCGCGGCGCGCCGGCGCACCTGCTCGAAGTAGCTCTCCGCGCCCGGCATCGATCCGCCGATCAGATGAAAGCTGAGGTGTGGGAGCTGCGCGGCCACATCGAGCAGGAGCTCGGGACGCTTCAGAGGGCGCAGGTTCCCGATCCAGAGCGCGCCGATGTCGCGCGCCCCGAGCGGCGGCCGGCTGCCGCCGGTCTCGAGCAGCGGCGCGAGCACCGCGCTCGAGACCCCGAACGAGCGCTCGAGCGCCGATCGCTGGGCGGGCGTCTGCGCGAGCACCAGGTCCGTGCGCTTCAAGCCCCAGCCGTACAACTTCCGGTCGCGCCAGTAGCGCACGAGGAGCGAGCGCGGATCGCAGTCGGTGTCGCTCGCCACGCGGAAGACGACCTTGCGGCCGCGCGCCCGGGCGAACAGCACCACCTGCGCGAGGTGCCCGCCGGCGCAACTCGTGTAATAGAGGTCGGCATCGGCGCGCCGCAGCGCCGCGTGCAGCTTCGTCCAGCGCGGATGCAGGAAGCGGATCACGGGTATGCCCGCTTTGGGGCGGTAGGCCTTGTAAGTCTTGACCCCGTCCCACACCGCCCCCTCCGGCTGTCCGTGATCGGCGACGATCATCGAGACCGCCCACCCCCGGCGCGCGAGCGCCCGGGCGAGCAGGGTCTGCTGCAGCTCCGCTCCGCCCGCGCGCCGGTGCGAGTATTCCCGCGCCAGCACGGGCAGGTTGCCGAGCCCGACGAAACAGATGCGCCCGGGCGCCCGGCAGGGATCGGTGCTTGCGGGAGAGGGAGGGGGAGCGCGGGTCATCACGGGAGTTGCGGTCGGTGCCCCCGAACAAACGCGGCTCCGAGGGAAACGTTCCTGCCGAGCCCCGGGCGCAGGCGGGAACGGAAGTTGCTCAAGCTTGGCCTACTAATCAGAACCTGAGCCCGACGCACTCTCGCCCCGAAGACCCAGAATCAGGAGAAGCCTCTGATGCGATGGCATCCCTCCCGCTGGCTGCAAGGCCTGCTGCTCACGCTCGCCGCCTCGACCGCCCTCGCCGCGCCGCTCGGCGGCCCGGCGAATCCCGCCTACACCGTCAAGCCCGGGGACGTCCTGCAGGTGGCCGTGTGGAAGGAGCCCGAGCTGCAGGGCCCGGTGCTCGTGCAGCCGGACGGGCGGTTCTCCTTCCCGCTCGCCGGGCAGATCGATGCGCGCGGCAAGACGGTCGTGGAGCTGCAGCAGGAGATCACGCAGCGCCTCGCGCACTTCATCACCGATCCGGTCGTCACGGTGAGCATCACCCAGATCAACGGCGACAAGGTCTACGTGATCGGTCAGGTGCAGAAGCCCGGCTTCTTCGTCGTCAATCCGCAGGTCGATGTCATGCAGGCGCTCAGCATGGCCGGCGGCACGACGCCGTTCGCCGCGCTCGGCAGCATCAAGATCCTGCGCCGCGAGGCCGATGGCCAGCAGATGGCGCTGCCGTTCAACTACAACGCCGTGGTGCACGGCCACGATCTTGCGCAGAACATCATCCTGCAGGCCGGCGATGTCGTCGTCGTGCCGTAATCTGTACGCCGTGCTCGGCGCGGGCGCGCTGCTCGGGCTCGCTCCCCGGGCGCACGCCCAGAACTGGCAGATCCTGCCGCGCATCGAAGGAGGTGGCACGTACAACGACAACTATCGGATGGCGACGCCCCCGACGGCGAACACCGCTGTCTACGGACCCTACATCGACGCGCAGCTCGACTTCGGTCTCATCTCCCAGCGCTCGAAGCTCGACTTCGTGCCGCGCGTGCACGCGACCTACTTCCCCTCGGATACGGCGGACCAGTCGACGGACGAGTACCTCTATCTCACCGGGGAGCACACGGGGCTGCGCTCGGACCTGAAGGGCCTGGCGCAGTGGTCCGATGAGAGCGTGATCTATTCGGAGCTGATTCCGGCGGCCTTTCCCGGGGTCGGGCTCGGACAGAAGGGCGTCGGGGAGTACGGGCGCGTGGGGGTGCGCAACCGCCGGCGGATGGAGCGGGTGGCGCCGGAATACATCTTTGACTTCACCCAGCGCACCCACCTCGACCTGAAGGCCCAGTACCAGCGCTTCAGCTTCAGCCAGAGCCTGTTCCAGCAGGTCGGCTACACCGACTACTCCGGCCACGCCGGGGTGCTGTTCGACCTCACGCCGCAGAGCACCTTCTCGGTGACGGGTGTCGGCTCGCGCTTCCTGCCGCAGCGCGGCGGTCACGACGCCAACCGCTATGGGGTCGACTTCGAGTGGCGCCAGGCGCGCTCGCAGGTCATGACCACGTACCTGCGGGCGGGCCTCAACCGGCTGAACTCCAACACCGTCATCGGCAGCGTGAGCACCACCGGCTTCACCGGCGGGGCGGGCGTCGAATGGCGCTACCAGATCACCGAGGTGGTGCTCGATGTGCTGCGCAATTATTCCCCGAGCTCCGCCGGCGCCGAGCTCGTGAGCGATGAGGCGCGCTTTCGCGTGCTGCATGCCTTCGAGCCGCGCCTCTCGGGCTATTTCGCCGCGCGCGCCGTGCGCATGCGCGGAGCCTCGAGCCGGGCGGGGCTCGCGATCTCCGGGGAGGATTACCTCGCCGGGGAGCTCGGCATGCAGTACCAGCTCACCCTGAATTCGCGCATCGCGGTCACGTACGACTACACCTGGCAGCGCTTCCAGACCGAGCCGAGCGCGGCCTCGAACGCGATCGCGGTCGCCTTCGTCTATCAGCCCTTGAGCCGGTACCAGCCGCTGCCGGAATTCACCGGCATTCCGCAGCAGGAGCCATAGCATGACGGACATTGCGGAGAACTATTCCGGTCCGGGATTCGCGGATTATTTCTCGGCCATCAGGCGCCGGCGGCTGCTGCTCGCGAGCATCGCGCTGCCGATCCTCGCGATCTCGGCGGCGCTCGCGATCGGGCTGCCGGACATCTACGTCTCATCCTCGCTCTTCACCTTCACGTACGCGACCGTCCCCGGCGACCTGCCGGCCAACGCCAATGCGGATGTGATCATCCGCCAGCAGGAGCAGTACCGGGACGCCTACGTCGACAGCCTCTCGCGCACCGTGCTCACCGCCGGCACGCTCAAGCGCCTGATGAAGGCGATTCCGCGGATCGTGCCGCCCGGCACCGATCCCGCATCGGCCGACAAGTACATCCTCGCCCGTACCACCGTGCTGCCCGTGCGCACGCCCGTGCTCGATCCGCAGACCGGCCGCACCCGCGACATCATCACGGCGTTCTCGGTCTCCTATGACAGCCGCAATCCCGAGCTCGCGGCGCGCGTCGCCCGCTGGCTCACCCAGGCCTTTCTCGTCGGCGCCCGCCAGGACCCGCTGATGCGCGCCAGGGCGGCGGAGCAGTTCTACGACTCCCAGGTGATGCTCTACCGCAATCGGATCTCGAAGATCGAGGCGAAGCTCGCCACGTTCAAGGCGAAGAACTACGACCAGCTGCCCGGTCTCACCGACATCAACATGAACATCATGCAGACCACGCAGCGCGACCTCGACAACGTCACGCAGCAGATCGCGGGGCTGCGCCAGAACCGCGTCTTTCTGCAGCAGCAGCTCGATGCGGCCAAGAACGCCGGCGACGACACCGGGATGCTCCAGCAGCTGCAGGCCGAGTACAACAAGAAGCTCGCCACCTACGACCCGGACTACCCGGACATGATCGCGCTGCGCCAGCAGATCGATGCCCTGAAGGAAGGCGACGGGGCGGTCAACAGCCTGTCGCTCCCGGCGCAGCTGCGCGCCGAGGAGCAGCTGCTCGCGCAGACGAAGCTCCGCTACACCAATAACTTCCCGGACGTGCAGCGCATCGAGCGTCAGATCCAGATCCTCAAGACCCGCATCGCTCATGGCGAGAAGTACGCCGGCAATGCGCCCGGGAGCCCGGCGGTGGTCGCGCTCGAGACGCAGCTCAATGCCAACGAGACCGAGACCCAGGGGCTCGAGCAGCAGGAGGCTCAGCTGCAGCAGCAGCTCGACAAGCTCTCGCACCACATGGAGGCGACCCCGGAGGTCGAGCGCCAGTACAACGCCCTCACCATGAATCTGCAGCTCGCGCAGACGCAGTACAACACTTTGCTGCAGAACCAGATGAACGCGCAGCTCACGAGCCAGGCGATCGCGAGCGGCCGCAGCGACAAGATCCGCATCGTGCAGCACGCCGGGGTTCCGCTCGAGCCCGGGAAGCCGAAGCGTCTCGCGATCGGCATCGTGGGCCTGATGCTTGCGATCCTGCTCGGCCTGACGGTGGTGGTGATCGCCGAAAGCATGGATCAGAGCGTGCGCGGCAGCCGCGATGTCCGCAGCGTGCTCGCGATCTCGCCGCTCGCGGTGATCCCGCAGATCGAGGACGCGGCCACGGCGCGCCGCCACCGCTGGCAGCTCGCGATTCTGATTTCCTCCGTGGTGCTGGTGACCGCCGGTGTGCTGGAGACGGCCCGTATCTTCTATACCTGATTCGAAAGAAGCCGCCCGAGCGGCGAGGTAAAAGCGACTCATGAGCCTGATCGAGGAAGTGATGCGCCGCCAGGCGCACGAGCGTGCCGCGACGGCGGGAGGTCTCGCGGCGAATCTGGGCGGAGGGATGTCCGCGGCGCGCGTGGCGCGGGCGATCCCCGCTCAGCCGGAAGCGCCGGCGCCGCAGTACCGCACCGCCGCGGTCGACCCGGAAGCGCTCGAGCGTCATCGGGTGCTGCCGCGCGTGCAGGACGTCGCGGTCTCCCGCGCGTACAAGATCCTGCGCACGCGGGTGCTGCACCGGATGTCGGCCAATGGCTGGTTCACGCTCGGGATCACCGGAACGTGCGCCGGCGAGGGTAAGACCCTGACGGCCGTCAACCTCGCGCTCGCGCTGGCGCAGGACCCGAACGCCTGGGTGTACCTGGTCGATCTCGACCTGCAGCGGCCGCGGATCGGGGGCTACCTCGGCATGAGCTACGAACACGGGCTCACCGACTTCCTCGCCGGGCAGGCGGAGCTCGAGCAGATCGTCTACGACATCGGCATCAAGCGCCTGGCGGTGGTGCCGAATGCCTGCCCCCTCGAGACCTCCTCGGAGCATCTGCGCTCGGCGCGGATGGCGGATTTCATCAATGCGCTCGAGGCGCAGACGCCCCGGCGCATCATCATCTTCGACATGCCCCCGCTCATGGCGAGCGATGACGTGCTGGCATTCGCGCCACGCGTCGACTCGTTCCTGCTCATCGTCTCGCAGGGGCTCACGGCGCGGCGCACGCTGAGCAACGCCCGGGAAGTGCTCTCCGAGCTCAACGTTCTCGGCGTGGTCCTCAATCGCTCCACCGAGCACAACGACAGCCCTTACTACTGATGGCGCTCGATCTCTCGGTCGTGGTCCCGCTCTACAACGAGGAGCAGAGCGTGCGCCCGCTCTGCGAGGCGATCGTGCGCGGGGTCGAGCCGCTCGGGGTCACCTTCGAGGTCGTGCTGGTCGACGACGGCAGCCGCGACGGCACGGCGCGGGTCGCGGACGCGATCGCGCGCGAGGACTCGCGCGTCTGTCTCGTGAAGTTCCGGCGCAACTTCGGCCAGACGCCAGCCATGGCCGCGGGCATCGCCGAGGCGAGGGGCGAGATCATCGTGACCATGGACGGGGATCTGCAGAACGACCCGGCCGACATCGGCGAGCTTCTCGCGCGCATCGACGAGGGCAACGACATCGTGGTCGGCTGGCGTCACGACCGGCAGGACAAGCTCTGGACGCGCAAGGTCCCCTCGCGCATCGCCAATGCCCTCATCGCGCGGGTGACCGGAGTCCCGATCCGCGATAACGGCTGCTCGCTCAAGGCCTACCGGGCCTGCCTCATCAAGCAGATACCGCTTTATTCGGAGATGCACCGCTTCATCCCGGCGATGGCCTCGATCGCCGGCCCCCGCATCGCCGAGATCCGGGTGCGCCATCACGCGCGGCGCTTCGGCAGCTCCAAGTACGGGCTCTCGCGCATCTACAAGGTGCTGCTCGACCTCATGGTGATCAAGACCGTGGCGTCCTTCACCGCGCGCCCGATGCGCTGGTTCGGGATGCTGTCGCTGCCGATGCTGGCCGGCGCCGCGCTCGCACTCGGCTGGACGGTGTTCACCCTGCTCGAGGAGGGGCGCATGTCGCTCTCGATCGCCGGCACCGGCGTGATCTTCCTCACCTCGACTTTCATGCTGCTCGCCGCCGGAGCCATCGGCGAGCTCGTCTACAAGCTCGGAGACCTGCGCGAGCACCAGTTCTGCGGTCTCACCCAACATCTTCTCGTCCGAGGCGCCGTCAACGATGACTGATTCAGCCGCCGCAAGCGTGGAGATTTCCGCGATCATTCCGGTCGGGGCGCGTCACGCCGCCGACATGGTCGCGCTCTACTGCGAATACAGGCAGGGACTCGAGACCCTCGGTGCCCCCTACGAGATCATCGTGGTGCTCGATGGCCCGCGTCCCGAGGTCGCCTCGGACATGCAGCGGCTGCTCGCCTCCGGCGAGCGGCTCTCGGTGATCAGCCTCACCCGCCGCTTCGGCGAGGCCACCGCGCTCGTCGCCGGCTTCCAGCGCGCCCGTGGACGCACCGTTCTCACGCTGCCGGCCTACCATCAGATCCGCGGCGCGGAGATCGGAAAGCTCGTGCGCGCGCTCGGGGTGGTCGACCTCGCCATCGGCTGGCGCTGGCCGCGCGCCGGCGGCCGGCTCGAGAAGCTCAGGCGCGATCTGTTCCACCGTCTCCTCGCCTGGATCACCGGCCAGCGCTTCCATGACCTCGGCTGCGGCGCGCGGGCGTTGAAGCGCCGGGTGCTGGAAGAGATCAACCTCTACGGCGACCAGCACCGCTTCCTGCCGGTGCTCGCGAGCCGGGTCGGGTTCAAGGTGCTCGAGCTCGAGCTGCGGCAGTCGCCGCTCGATCGCTTCGAGGGCGCCTATCCGCCGCGGGAGTACGTGCGCCGGGCGCTCGATATCTGCACGGTGTTCTTCCTCTCCCGCTTCACCAAGAAGCCGCTGCGGTTCTTCGGCATGGTGGGAGTCACGACCTTCGTCGTCGGCGCCGCGCTGGTCGCCTGGCTCGCGATCGACCGCCTCGTGTTCCATCAGCCGCTCGCCGACCGGCCGGCGCTGCTGCTGTCCTCGCTCCTCGTGGTGCTCGGGATGCAATTGTTCGCGCTGGGGCTCCTCGGGGAGCTCATCATCTTCACCCACGCGCGCGACATCAAGGACTACCAGATCGAGGAGGTCGTGCGCTATCCCGAGCGCACGGTCAGCGCACCGGCGCAACCGTCCCTGCAACCGCCGCCGGCGGCGCCGCTCGAGGCGGCGGCGTTCGACTCGCGCCCGCACAGCGTCTGAAGGCCCCGCCATGGACAGCGCTCAGCTCACCTTCGAGGCCATGAATTCGCTCCTGCGCTCGCGCCTCGAGGCGCTGCCGAAGCCGCTGCGGATCCTCGAGGCGGGGTGCGGCCGGCGCTGGCCGTTGAAGCTCTCGACACCGTTCACGCTGACCGGTCTCGACCTCGACCGGGACGCCCTCGCGGCGCGCACCGACCTCGACCGGGCGATCGTCGGGGACCTGCGCACGGCGGAGCTCGCGCCGCATTCCTTCGACGTCATCTACAGCGCCTTCGTGCTCGAGCACGTGAGCGGCGCGCAGCAGGTGCTCGATCGGTTCCTCGAGTGGCTCGCTCCCGGGGGCATGCTGGTGCTCAAGATCCCCGATCGGGATTCCGCCTACGGATTCCTGACGCGGCTCACGCCTTTTTGGATCCACGTCATGTTCCACCGCCGCCTGCTGCGCCAGCCGCTCGCGGGGACTCCCGGCCACGGGCCGTACCGGACGTATTACGACGAGATCGTCTGCGAGCGCGGCCTGCGCGAGTTCTGCCGGCGCAAGGGTCTCACCTCACCGGAGGTGTACCGGCTCTGCAGCTACGCGAACGAGCCCGCGGTGCGCCTGTGCGCGCGGCTGGTCTCGGCGCTCTCGCTCGGCCGGCTCGCGTGGCGGCACAACAATCTGCTGCTCCTCGCGCGCACCGCGCGGCACGAGGCGTCGTGCGGCCGCGCCGCCCACCCGGTCGACTCCGATGCCGCCCCCGTGCTCCATCCCCTCAGCTGACGAGCGCGCGGATGCGCCGGGCGAGATAGCGCACGGTGGAGCCGCGCTTCGCGCGGTTCGCCGACAGCGCCCGGATCGTGCGCGCGGGCAGCGCGAGCGCGAGGCGCGCCGCCTTGAGCCGCCCGGGCGAGAGCTCGGCCCGCGCGTACCCGAACTGCTCCATCACCGCGCCGCAGATCTTCTGGGCGAAATACGCATCCTCCACCGGGAGGTCCGCGCGCCAGCGCCCCGCGGAGCGGCTCGAGATGCCGGTGAGCTGCGCGCCGGTCGATGAGTTGCTGAAGCGGGTGTCGAGGAGCCGCGGGTGGAATTCCTCTCCGATGAACGCGCACAGCCGGCGCAAATGAGACTCGGGATCGCGGACCAGGTCCTCGTAGCGCGTCACGTGAACGGCGCCGTGGAAGCGGCGCTTGCCATCGAGAATGGCGCGCGCGCTCGCCTTCCAGAGAAACGAGGTGAGGATCGGATGATAGAGCCTTCGCAGCCGCTCGCCGTCGGCCGAGATCGTCCATTTGTCGCGATACGACACGAGGAAGTCGCGCGGGTCGCGGATGCACGCGACGATGCGCGCATCCGGAAACATCCCGAGCAGGGTGTCGAGCTCGAACACGTCGCGCGGCACCTGGTTGCCCCATCGCGGCTTGCCGACGCTCGCCGCCTGGAGCTTCATGAAGGCCTCGAACAGCTCGCGCGGGCCGGTGAGCCCGGACAGCTCGCGCTCGAAGGCCCCCGATGCGCGCAGCGCATCCACGCGCCGCTGGTCATCGGGCTCGTTGTAGCGGCCGTAGAGGGTTCGCAGCCGCGCGAGCATGTCGGGAAGCTGCGAACAGGCGGCGCCGGAGCGCTCGTGACGGCGGTAGACATCCTCGAGGAAATGCGTCTCGCCCGGCATGAACACCCGCGGCAGCTCACCCAACAGCCGCGCGGTGAGCGTGGTGCCTGAGCGCGGCGGACCGACGACGAACACGGGCGACATGCGGCACACTCCCGGGGGCGGGCGCCCGGCGCAACGGTCATCATTATAGTGGCAACGGGAACGGCAATGTGGGATCGCGCGCGAACGGCTTTCATCCGCTCCCCGGCTTCGCTGCGGCGAGTCGCGGGACCGCTTCTTGCGATGGCTCCTCCGGAGCTCCTGTTTGGTTCCACCTACCGCGAGCAGCGCAAGCTCATCGCGCGCTCGCGCGTCGACCCCTCCTTCACCCGAGAGTGGCAAACCCGCCGTCTGCGCGAGCTGCTGACGCGCGCCGTCCGGCGCGCGCCCTACTACGCGCGCCTCGCGCGCGAGCTCGGTCTGTCGGAAGCGGATCTCGCATCGTTCGAGGTCGAGGACCTGGCGCGCTTCCCCGTCCTCACCAGGGCGCAGCTCGGCGCGCCGCCCGCGCAGTTCACGACCGAGCCGCTGTCGCGGCTCGACGTGGTGACCACCGGCGGCTCCTCCGGCGCGCCGCTCGTGTTCTATCTCGACAGGAGCCGCAGCCCGAAGGAGTGGGCCTTCGTGCTCGACGCCTGGTCGGGGATCGGATTCTCCGCGCGCGAGGTGCGCGCCGTGTTTCGCGGCGTGCATCTGCGCAACGTCGACAGGAGCCCCTGGGAATACAACAGCGCGCTGCGCGAGCTGCGCCTGTCTCCCTTCCATCTCACCGACGAATGGATGGCGAGGTACTGCGGCCTCATGCTGCGCTACGGGGTCACCTTCCTGCACGGCTATCCGTCGGCGCTCGCCATGTTCGCCGCCTACGTCCTGCGCTCGGGACGCGCGGACGTCGCCGGGCGGATCCGCGGCGTGATCGCGATCTCCGAGCGGCTGTTCGCGCATCAGCGCGAGCTCATCGGGCACGCGTTCGGCGGCGCGGCCATCACTTCGACCTATGCGCTCGGGGAGCGGGTCGCGTTCGGGTCCGGGGTCGCGGGCTCGGCGGAGGTCCATCGGATGGAGCCGCTGCACGGGATCACGGAGCTCGTGGACGAGCGGGGCAGGCCCATCGAGAGGCCCGGCGAGGAGGGGCGCATCGTGAGCACCGGGATCCTGATCGGAGGGACGGCCTTCGTGCGCTATGACACCGGCGATCTCGCCTGCCTGGTCGAGGCCCCCTCGGCGGGGAACGGCTACCGGCTGAGCGTCTCCGGGATCCGCGGCCGCCGCGCCCAGGAGTTCCTGGTCGGCTCGGATGGTCAGTTGATCTCCATGACGGCCATCAACATCCACTCCCCGGCCTACGCGAAGATGCGGGCGTTCCAGTTCCTGCAGACGGTGCCGGGGCGCGCCGTGCTCAAGGTGATTCCCGCCGCGGGCTGCACGCTCGAGGATATCCGGCCGTTCGTGCGGGAGATCTCGCGCAAGATCGGCCGGTCGATGAGTTTCGAGATCGAGTTCGTCGATGCCATCGAGAGCTCGATCCGCGGGAAGCGCAACTTCATCGACCAGAGGCTGGATCTCGGCGCTGCAGGCCGCTCCGCGCCCTTCTGAGGCCGTCCCCTGCCGCCGAGCGGGTCCGCGGGCTGCTACGGGACTCGTCGGTCTTGGCG
>JAKAZP010000048.1 GCA_021815905.1 Pseudomonadota bacterium
TGTCGTCCTCGTAGACCTTGTGACAGGGAATCGCGCCGCTCAGGATCTTGCCGAAGATGGTTTCTGACATGGGTGCCTCGCCTCGCGTGCCGCGCGCCATTCTCGCTCAACCGCGATCCCGGCGCGCGCTGGGGGTGAGCTCGCGCTGCTCTATGACGAGGACAGCCTTTTCTCGCTGATTCAGTGCCTCGAGGGCAGGCTGATCGCCAGCCGGCGCATCTTCCGATATAGCGTGTTGCGTCCGATGCCGAGCTTGTGCGCGACCCGGCTGATGTTGCCGTGGTGCAGCTCGATCTCGCGCAGCAGCGCGCCGCGCTCGGCGCGCTCGAGCGGGTTGAGCGCCTGCGCCTCCTCGGGGGCCTCGGCGAGGTCCGCGGCGGGCTCATCGGGCGCCTCTCCCGCGTCGTAATCGGACGGCAGACAGCTGGCGTCGAGCCGCTCGCTCGAGCGCATGGCGATCACGCCCCGCAGCACGTTGCGCAACTGCCGGATGTTGCCGGGCCAGGAATGGGTCCGCAGCGCATCGACCAGATCCTCGCCCATGATGACGCCGGGGGTGGCGGCGCTCTCCTGGGCGAAGAGGTGGCGGATGAGGGCCGCCTTGTCCTTTCTGTCCCGCAGCGGCGGCAGCGTCAGCACCAGGCTCTGCAGCCGGTAGAAGAGGTCCTCGCGCAGCTCGCCTCGGCGCACCTTCTCCTGAAGGCCGCCGCGCGTGGCGCTCACCAGGCGTACATCGACGTGCACCGGGCTCTCACCGCCCGGGCGCAGCACTTCGCGCTCCTCGATGACGTGCAGCAGACGGGCCTGGAGCTCCAGCGGCAACTCCCCGACGTCATCCAGAAAGAGCGTGCCGCCGTTCGCCTGCACGATGCGGCCCTGTTCCTCTTCTGCCGCGGGCGCGGGCGCGGAGGGAGCGTGACAGCGGCCGAAGAGCTCGTGCGCGAGGTCCGCGTGCGGCAGAGAGCTGCAGTTGACGGCGACGAAGGGCTTGTCGGCGCGATCGCTCGAGGCGTGCATGGCGCGCGCGAAGAACTCCTTGCCGGTGCCCGACTCCCCGATCAGCAGGATCGGCACGTCCCGCGACTGCGTGCGGCGCGCGGCCTGGATGTTGCGCCCCATGGCCGGATCGCCGAAGTCGAGCTCATCGAGCGCGCTGCGGCCGGGCCCTTCGGTCGCGCGGTCCTCGAGCAGGGCGACGCGGGTTCTCGCTCCGAGCGAGCGCCGCGACTTCGGCGCCTGCGCCAGGGCGAAGAATCGGCCGGAGTGGCGCGCGTCGTAGATCGGCACCGCATGGAAGGATTTTCTCTGGCTGCGCCCGACCAGCGCGTTCAGCGAGATGTTGAATGCTCGCTCGAGGGGCGCGCCGATCAGCTCGCTCGCGGCCTTGAACCCGAGCTGGAAGAGCGCATTGCGGTCGAGCGCGGCGATCGCGCCCTCGCCATCGAGCGCGATCAGGCCCTCGCCCCAGGTCCCGACCAGCTCCGGGCGGCTGTGGAAGCGGACCACGAAGGCTTCGCGGAAGTGGTGCAGGAACAGCCGGTTCTCGATCATCTGGGCCGACATGTTGACCAGCACGAGGGTGTGCTGCTGCGCGCGGTCGGATTCCCCGGAGGCATCGAGTACCGCGACCAGATCCCCCTGATGATCGAAGATCGGCGCCGCGCAGCAGGTCAGTCCCACGTTGCGCGAGAAGAAGTGCTGGTCGCGGTGCACGATGAGCGGCGCCCGCTCGCACAGGCAGGTTCCCATGCCGTTGGTGCCGCCGTGCTCCTCGCTCCAGACGGCCCCGAGGATGAGCCCGGTGCGAAACGCGGCGTTCCTGAAGCTGAGGTCGCCGTAGTAATCGAGGAGCACCCCGTCGCGGTCGGTGAGAATGATGGAGTAGCCGGAGCCGGCGAGCTGGTGGTAGAGGTGCGCCATCTCGGCGTCGGCGAAGGAGACGAGCTCGAGGTTGCGCTCCTTGCGCTCCAGGCGCTCATCCCGCGGCAGCACGTAGGGCTCGCGCTGGGACTGCGGATCGAGATGGTACTGGTTGAGGCAGCGCAGCCAGGAGCGCTTGACGTAATCGGGAGTGGCCGCCCCTTCCTCGCGTGCCGTCCCTCGCAGCACCGACTGAATGTACCGGGTATGGCTGCCGATCGGTTGCAGCATGGAGTTCTCCCCCTCGGCGATCGACCTCGGCGATTATGCCACGGCTGCCGTCGGGCGCACCCCGGTCAGCATCAATTCCGATACAGCCGATCGGGAGACTGTTCCGGAATGGAACACCGGCGCGCGGTTCGCTGTCGTCTGGCGGCGGGCCGCGGTTGCCCTGGCACGACGGGGGGGTAGACTTCCGCCCCCCGGGGCGCGCAGATAGAGAGGAGCCAATGAAGACCAAAGCCGCAATCGCATATGCCGCGGGCAAGCCGCTGGAGATCGTCACGGTCGACCTCGAGGGCCCCAAGGCGGGCGAGGTGATGGTGGAGATCAAGGCGAGCGGGGTCTGCCACACGGACGAGTTCACCCGCTCGGGCGCCGACCCCGAAGGGCTTTTCCCCGCCATCTTCGGACACGAAGGGGCGGGCGTGGTGGTCGAGGTGGGCCCCGGGGTCACTTCGGTGAGGAAGGGGGATCACGTGATTCCTCTCTATACGCCCGAATGCCGGCAGTGCAAATCCTGCCTCTCGCGCAAGACCAACCTCTGCACCGCCATCCGCGCGACTCAGGGCAAGGGCGTGATGCCCGACGGCACCAGCCGCTTCTCCATCGGCGGCAAGATGGTGCACCACTACATGGGTTGCTCGACGTTCTCGAACTACACCGTGCTGCCCGAGATCGCGGTGGCCAAGATCCGCGAGGACGCCCCGTTCGAGAAGGTCTGCTACATCGGCTGCGGCGTGACCACGGGCGTCGGCGCGGTGGTCAACACCGCCAGGGTCGAGCCGGGCTCGAACGTGGTCGTCTTCGGCTTGGGAGGCATCGGCCTCAACGTCATCCAGGGTGCCCACATGGTGGGCGCCGACAAGATCATCGGCGTCGATCTCAACCCGCGCCGCAAGGCGCTCGCCGAGCGCTTCGGAATGACTCACTTCGTCAACCCGAAGGAGGTCGGCGGCGATCTCGTGCAGCATCTGATCGCCCTCACCGACGGCGGGGCCGATTACAGCTTCGAGTGCGTGGGCAACGTCGATCTGATGCGCCAGGCGCTCGAGTGCTGTCACCGCGGCTGGGGCGTCTCGGTCATCATCGGGGTGGCGGGCGCGGGTCAGGAGATCCGCACGCGTCCGTTCCAGCTCGTCACGGGACGGGTGTGGAAGGGCACCGCCTTCGGCGGCGCGCGCGGGCGCACCGACGTGCCGAAGATCGTCGACTGGTACATGAACAAGAAGATCAACATCGACGATCTCATCACGCACGTGATGCCGCTGGAGAAGATCAACGACGCGTTCGACCTCATGCACAAGGGCGAGTCGATCCGCTCGGTTGTGACGTTCTGACAATTTCATCGAGAGGAATAACATCATGGCTATCTCGATCCATCCGGCAGTCGACCACGGCGTGAAGAAGGGCAATCCGTCGTTCTCGGGCGGCACCCTCACTTGCAAGTGCTCTACCGAGCCCGTCACGGTGAGCCTCGGGGCCAACGTCGCCTACGATCACGTGTGCGGATGCACCAAGTGCTGGAAGCCGCAGGGCGCGCTGTTCTCGCTCGTCGCCGTCGTCCCACGGGACAAGCTGTCCGTGAAGGCGAATGCGCAGAAGCTCAAGATCGTCGATCAGAGCGCGCCCATTCAGCGCCACCGCTGCACCGGCTGCGGGGTGCACATGTACGGGCGGATCGAGAACAAGAACCACCCCTTCTACGGCTTCGATTTCGTGCACCCGGAGCTGTTCAAGGAGCAGGGCTGGGCGGCCCCGGAATTCGCCGCGTTCGTCTCCTCCATCATCGAGTCCGGCTTTCCGCCCGCACGCATGGGCGAGGTGCGCCAGCACCTGAAGCAGCTCGGCCTCGAGCCGTATGACTGCCTCTCTCCGGCCCTGATGGACGCGATCGCGACCCACTCTGCCAAGCAGAAGGGCGTCGAGATCGCGGCCGGAATGGCCAAGTGATTCGGGTCTAGGGGATCAGAGCCTCTCCGGACTCGGGTTCCGCCTGAGCAGGGCGGGCCCGAGTTCGGCGACCGAGCGGCAGCCGAGCTGGCCGAGCACGCGGTCGAGCTCGGACGTGATCATCTCGAGGGCCCGCCTCACGCCGGCCTCGCCTCCCGCGGCAAGGCCGTAAAGCGCCGCGCGTCCGAGCATCACGGTGTGGGCGCCGAGGGCAAGTGCCTTCGCGACGTCGGTGCCGCGCCGGAACCCGCTGTCGATGGCGATCGTCAGCCGGCTGCCGACGGCGGCGGCGACCTCTTCGAGCACTTCGATGGGCGCCACGCAGTAATCGAGCTGGCGGCCTCCATGGTTGCTGAGGACGATGCCGTCGCAGCCGAGATCGGCGGCGCGCCGGGCATCCGCCGCACCGAGCACGCCCTTGATGAGGAGCTTGCGCGGCCAGTGCCGCCGCACCCAGGCGATGTCGTCCCAGCTGATCGTAGGCTCGAACATCCGCGGCACGATGGTGCTGCCGCCGACGGCGCTCGAGGCCCCGGGAGGCAGGAATGTCTCGATGTTCCGGAATCTCGGCACGCCGTTCGCGAGCAGCACCCGGGCGAGCCAGCGCGGGTGGCGCAGGGTATCGATGAGCGCCGGAAGGCGGGGCCGGCCGGGGCTGCGGTAGTTGCGCCGATCCCATTCGCGGCTGCCGAAGACGTTCGCATCCGTCGTGAACAGCAGCGCTTCGTAACCGGCCGCCGCCGCGCGCTGCATGATGTCTTCGGCGATGGCGCGATTCTTCATCACGTACAGCTGCATCCAGAGCCGCCCCCCGGCCTTCGCCGCCACGTCCTCGAGGCGCGCGGTCGAGAACGTGCTCATGGTGTAGGGAATCCCGCAGCTCGCCGCCGCGCGCGCGAGCGCGAGGTCACCCTCGGGGTGCAGCATGCCGTTGAGGCCCGTCGGCGCGATGGCGAGGGGAGCTGCGCATTCCTCCCCGAGCACCCGCGTGCGCAGCGACCGGTCGCGGGTATCGACGAGCGTGCGGGGCTCGAACGCGAGCGCCTGGAGCGCGGCGCGGTTGCGCCGCAGCGTCGCCTCGTCCTCCGCGCCCCCCTCGACATACTCGAACACGAAGCCGGGCACGCGCCGTCTCGCGATCTCGCGCAGGTCCGCGATGTTGATCGCGGACGCGGGACGGCGCCCGGGGAAGCGGCGGGGGCGCTTCCAGGGCATCGCGCCGCTACTCGAGCGCGATGTCGACCCGGTTCGCGGTGAACGTGTTGGTCGCTGCGTCGTAACTGCCGATCGCGACCAGCTTGAACACCTTGTTCGAGCCGTTGAGGGTGCTCGTCAGACCGCCGGCGAAGCCGCCCGGCGTCTCGAACACCGAGATGCCATTGGTGGCGTTGCCGATCGCGAACTGGCGGCCCGCCGAGATCGTGACGCCGGGTGCTCCCGTGAGCGGCGTGCTGCTCGGGCCGGTGACCACTTCCGCAATGCCCGCACCGCTCAAATTGAGCGCGAGGCTCGTGCTGTCGTAGGAGGTGAAGGGCGCCGTGGTGCCGCCGGTCCACTGAACGATGAGGTCGGTTTCCCCGGAGGTGCCCGGCGCCACGTCGGTCGCGAGGAAATCGGGCGGCGCGGAACCGAAGGGCGTCACGAAGCCGTCGGCCCGCAGCAGCGTCCCGGCCGCCGTCGCGCTCTCGTCCACCGTGCCGGTATCGAGCTGATAGCTCGCTGGGTTGGCATCATTGGCGCTTACGCTGCCGGTGCCGGCGAAGTCGAACGAGGCCGGCGCGTACGGGCCGATCTCGAGCAGGTCGATGGTGGCGCTGCCGACGGCTCCGGAGCTCAACGTGCCCCAGACCGGCGTCGACTGCAGGCGCAGCCATCCCGCGGTGGCATCGAGCTTGACCGTGGTGGTGCTGCTGGCGGTGCCGACCCCCACCGCATCGATGCGCTGGCCGACCGAGATCGCCTGGGTCGAGACGCGGGCGAGCGAGCCGTCCTGCGTCACCACGGTCGAGGGGCCGACGGTGACCGTGGCGGTGGGATAGTAGGCGAAGGGAATGGCGGATACGCCTTGCTGGTAGATGTACTCGACGCCCCTGAGCGTGAGCGTGTTGCCGCTTCTCGCGGTCACGAAGCCCTTGACCTGCTGATAGGCCGAGTTCGCCACGGCGGTCCCGGCATACACCGAGGTGGCCGTGAAGGCCGGGGTGATGGTGGCGAGCGAGCCGATCGTTCCATAGGCGGTGGTCGGCGTGTATGCCGGCTCGCCGTTGAGGGCCGTGAGGCCCGCCGCACCCTGGTAGATCGTGCCGTTGATGTTGAAGTAGGTGCCGGCGCTCGTATTCACCGTGAGCGCGCCGACCGGTCCGTAGTAGGAGTCCTCGAACGGGCGGATGTTCTCCACGAAGCTGTTGGACCCCGGAGTGGTGCCGACCAGGAGTCCCCGCGCCCGCACCGGCTGGGTGTCGACCGGCGTCGGGTTGGCGACCATGAACGGGCTGACGACCACCGTGTTCGTGCTGGTATCGACCGCGTCCGAGGCGGCGAGGTCGAAGTCGATCGCGAGCGGGGTCGAATGATTCTCCGTGATGACGAGGGGATCGGAAGGGTCGAACTTGACGTTGACGGTGACCGTCGTGATCCCGGCCCCGGAGCTGTTCGTCACCTTGGCCGGTGTGGATTGCCCCTTCAGGTAGATCGCCGCGGAGGAGTAATCCAGCGTGATGCCGGCGGAGGTATAGGTGCCGATCGGCACGCCCGGCGCCTGCAGCAGCTCCGTCAGATCGACTCGACGGGTGAGGTCCACCAGGTACTCGAAGCCGTACTGCCCCGGAGGCAGATAGTCGACGTAGCCGTCCTTGCGTGTGAGGGTGATCCCGTAGATCGAGACCACGTACGCGCTGAAGTCCCCGGCCGCATCGGCCCTGGTCGTGATGACCGGCGTGCCATTGTGCACGTAGCTGTTGGCGCTGCAGCCCGCAAGGGCCGCGGCGAGCGCCGCACCGATTCCCAGGATCGCAGCGCGCAGCGCGCGGAAGGCGCCCGTGCGCTCGCGAGCGCAAGTGAAAGTCATCAAAAGCTCCCCCCTGTCACGCGGGATGAATTGGCATGGACTCGAGGCCGGGATCGTGCGCGAACCCTATGGCTTCGTTAGAGGCGCCGGCGGGCATTCCGTTCATCCCCGTCCCCGGCGCTCCGGCGCGAGGGCCCGGCGGGGGCGTAGTGTAGCCATTTGTGCGGCCCGCCGCCGAGCCGCGTGGACGGCGAGGGGGAAAGCCTGTAGAGTGCGCGCGCTCTCCCCTTAGTGGCGCCGCAATCCGCGCCCATCCCAAATGGCCATGCCCACCGGAGCGGTCCGGTTCCGGGCGAGCCAACACAGAGGTTCTCCGCTTCATGTCATTCAGCGAACTCGGGCTGAAGCCCGAGCTGTCACGCGCCGTGGCCGAGCAGGGCTACGAGACCCCGACCCCCATCCAATTGCAGGCCATTCCGGCGGTGATCGCCGGACGCGACGTGCTGGCCGGCGCGCAGACCGGCACGGGCAAGACCGCGGCATTCGTGCTGCCGGTGCTGCAGGCGCTCGGCGCGGGCTCCGGGCGGACCCCGCGCGCGCTCGTGCTCACGCCGACGCGCGAGCTCGCCGCGCAGGTCGCCGAGAGCGCCCGCAACTACGGGCGGCATGTGAACGCCCGCATCGCCGTGGTCTTCGGCGGCGTCGGCATCAATCCCCAGATCGAGACGCTCGCTCGCGGGTGCGATCTGCTCATCGCCACCCCGGGTCGGCTGCTCGACCTCGCGGGGCAGGGCGCGGTCGATCTGCGCTCGGTAGGTCACTTCGTGCTCGATGAGGCCGATCGCATGCTCGACATGGGCTTCATTCACGCCATCCGCCGGGTGCTGAAGCTCCTGCCCGAGCGGCGGCAGAACCTGATGTTCTCGGCGACGTATTCCGAGGACATTCGCGCGCTCGCCGCGCGGCTGCTGCGCGATCCGGTGAGCGTCGAAGTCGCTCCGCGCAACGCGACCGCCGAGCGCATCGAGCAGCGCGTCTATCGGCTGCCGAAGGAGCACAAGCGTCACCTCCTGGCGCATCTCATCCGCGAGGGCGGGTGGCCCCAGGTGCTGGTGTTCACGCGCACCAAGCACGGCGCCAATCGCCTCACCGAGCAGCTGCGGGGCGCCGGGATCGCCGCCGCGGCGATTCACGGCAACAAGAGCCAGAGCGCCCGGACTCGCGCCCTCGCGGACTTCAAGGCGGCGCGCATCACCGCGCTCGTGGCGACCGAGGTCGCCGCGCGCGGGCTCGACATCAAGGAGTTGCCCTGTGTCGTCAACTACGAGCTGCCGAACGTGCCGGAGGACTACGTGCACCGTATCGGCCGCACGGCTCGCGCCGGAGGCGCCGGCTGCGCCGTCTCGCTGATCGCGCCCGAGGAGGCGGATCTGCTGAAGCAGATCGAGCGTCTGCTCAAGCGGGCCCTGCCGATCCTCACCCCGCCTGCCTTCCCGATGAGCGCCGAGCGCAGGCCATCGCCGCCGAGCCCCGCGCCCGCCGCACAGCGCTCCGGCCCCGGGCGCCCGCCCTCGTCCCGACCCGCGCACCCCCGCAGGCAGAGCTTCGCTCCGCGCGGCGTCACGCGCCGTCAGGGGTTCTCGCGCGGCTGACCGTTCCCCGGTCCGACACCGGAGCCGGACCGAATCTCCCGGATTGTTTGTGAGCGCGCCCTGGAGGCGCCACGCGCCTGGCGCATGTTCCGCGACAAGCAGGACGGCCGCATCAAGGTGGTGTTGAAGCCGTGGGAGCAAGTGCCGGCGGTGAAGGCCGAGGAAACGGCCAGAGGGATACTGTACTAGGCGCCGGATAGACCGCCTGCTCCGCGGCTCGGGCCGCGCTCGAGCCGGGGGCGGCGGCGCCCGGGTGGCGGGATCTCTCCCACCGCCTCACGGACGATGCGCGCGCCGTTCTCCAGCAGGAAGGCGCGGAACGCCGAGGCGATCGGCGTGAGCACCCGCTCGCGCAGCTTGATCACGTACCAGTCGCGCACGATCGGCAGCCCCACGATGTCGAGCACGGCGAGCTTGCCGGTCGCCACCTCGAGGCCGATGGTGTGCGATGAGATGAAGCTGAGGCCCATGCCCGCCATGACGGCCTGCTTGATGGTCTCGTTGCTGCTCACTTCCATCGACACGCGCATCGGCACTCCGCGCTCGCGAAACAGCGCTTCCATCGAGGCGCGCGTTCCCGAGCCCTGTTCCCGGATGATGAAGCTCTCGGCGCCGAGCGCCTTGAGGGGAATGCGGCGCTGGCGCGCGAGCGGGTGGCTCGGGGAGGCGATGATGACGAGCGGGTGTCTCGCGAAGGGATCGGCGGCGGTGTCGAGCTCGCGCGGCGGGCGCCCCATGATGACGAGATCGGTCTCGTTGGCGGCGAGCAGCCCGATGATCTCTTCCCGGTTGGCGACGGTGAACTTGATGGCGACCTCCGGGTAGGCGGGCCGGAACGCCGAGAGCAGCGCCGGCGCGAAATACTTCGCCGTGCTCACGGCGCCGAGCCGCAGCACGCCGCGCTTCAGTCCGCGCATGGCCGAGAGCGTCTCTCCGGCTTCGCGCAACAGCTCCGTGACCTGGGTCGCGTAGCGCAGCAGCTCCGTGCCCGCCGGGGCGAGGCGCACCTTGCGTCCGTTTTGCTCGAACAACGGCATGCCGACCTCGGCCTCGAGCAGTTTCACCTGTTGGGAGACGGCCGGCTGCGTGAGGTGCAGCTCGTGCGCCGCGCGCGTGAAGGATTGATGCCTCGCGACGGCGGCGAACACCCGCAGTTGCCGCAGAGTGAGGTTGCGCATCGATAAGAATATCTTATGAAAGTGACAACAATATCTAACTAGACCTAATGAAGGTCAAGTCCCACGATGACCCTGCACGAACAGCGGTCGAAGAGGTAAGCCATGAATTCCAGCGCCGTGAGAGACCAGGCCCTGACGGACAAGGCCGGGAAAGACGAAGCAGTTGCCGCCGATGAGCAGAAGCGGGCCAAGACCGGCGCGGCGCGGTACCGGGCGGGAGTCCTCAAGTACGCGCAGATGGGTTACTGGAATCCGGACTACTCGCCCGCGCCGACCGACGTGCTCGCGCTCTTTCGCATCACGCCCCAGGACGGGGTGGAGCCGGAGGAGGCCGCCGCGGCCGTGGCGGGCGAATCCTCCACGGCCACCTGGACCGTCGTCTGGACGGACAGGCTGACCGCCTGTGACCGGTATCGGGCCAAGGCCTACCGGGTCGATCCCGTGCCGGGCGCCCCCGGTCAGTATTTCGCCTACATCGCCTACGACCTCGACCTCTTCGAGCCGGGCTCGATCGCGAACCTGACCGCCTCGGTCATCGGGAATGTCTTTGGCTTCAAGCCCTTGAAGGCGCTCCGGCTCGAGGACATGCGCTTTCCCGCCGCCTACGTGAAGACCTTCTCGGGTCCGCCGACCGGGATCGTGGTCGAGCGCGAGCGGCTCGACAAGTTCGGGCGGCCGCTGCTCGGGGCGACGGTGAAGCCGAAGCTCGGGCTCTCGGGCAAGAACTACGGCCGGGTCGTCTACGAGGCGCTCCAGGGGGGGCTGGACTTCACCAAGGACGACGAGAACATCAACTCGCAGCCTTTCATGCACTGGCGCGACCGCTTCCTCTACTGCATGGAGGCGATCAACCGGGCTCAGGCCGCCACCGGCGAGGTGAAGGGGCACTACCTCAACGTGACCGCGGGAACCATGGAGGACATGTACGAGCGCGCGGAGTTCGCCAAGGACCTCGGCTCGGTGATCGTCATGATCGATCTCGTGATCGGCTACACCGCCATCCAGTCGATGTCGCGCTGGGCGCGCCGCAACGACATGATCCTGCATCTGCACCGGGCGGGGCATTCCACCTACACGCGCCAGAAGAGCCACGG
>JAKAZP010000049.1 GCA_021815905.1 Pseudomonadota bacterium
GCCATCGTCCCAGGAGCCGGGATTGGAAACGCCGAAGTCATTGCCGCCCATGTCGGCGTTGCCTGCGGCCGCCCCGGCGTCGGCCTGCGGCACGACGCCGCCGCTCTCACTCGAGTGGAGCAGGTGCCCGACCAGCTCCTCTCCGGCCGCCACGCCGGCCCCGAGCGCGAGCCCGGAGGCGATGTTGCCCATGAGACCGGGCCCCGTACCCGGCACGTAGCTTCCAGGGTAACCGCCCGGGCCATATCCCGGAGGCGGCATCCCGCCGGCGGACATGTTGCCCGGAGATTGCGGATAGCCGAGCAGCGCCGCACGCCGGCGCAGCACCATCCACAGGATGAGCGCCACCCCGATCAGGACGAGAAAGAGCCCGAGCGGAAACGCGTGCCGGCGCCGAGGGAGGGGAGCACCGGTGCGCGGCAGGCCGAGCTGTCTTTCGAGCGCGAGCACCGAGCGGGGCCGGGCGAAGGGCAAGCCGGGCGCCAGGCGCTGCGCCGTGAGCAGCTCCGTGCGCGCCAGAGCGTAATTGCCGACGCGCGCATCGAGCTGCGCGGCCACCCAGTGCGCCTTGCCGCTGCGCGGATGATCGCGCAGCACCTGCGCCACCATCTGCTGCGCGCCCGCCACATTGCCGCTCGCGGCGGCCTGATAAATCTGGCTGGCGGTGGGATCGGCCGCGAGCGCGACGCCGCAGCCGGCCACGAGAACCAGAACGGCAAGCGGTAGCGCGATTCTCTTTGAGGTCATGAGATTTCACTCTGGGTGCGGCCGCACGCCTGGCCGCCGGGGTCGGGCCAATGCCGCCCCTGCGAGGCTCCCTTGCGGCGGCCGAAGCCGGACTGTGGGCGACCGACGGATTATGGCGCGCGAGCCCCGCGGCTCGCCAGTGCGGCGCGGGAATCGCCGAGCTCGAGCTGTGCGCAGCCGGCCCGCGGCCCAGGGGGAGCCGCGGGGCGCCGGGGCGTCGCCGCGCCCCCGGCCCCGCTCGATCAATTCCCCGGCTGAGTGCCCGTGAAGTAAAGCAGCACGTAGGCCTTGAGCGTCCCGTCGCTCTGCGGCACGCCGTACACCTTGACGGGCGTTCCGCTCGCGAGCGCGCTCGTCAGGGTGGCAAGACCGCTGCTCGTCGCGACGTCGATCGGGCTCACGGTCACCGCGCCATTGGCGCGATCGACCTGGTAGACGAGCGTCGCCGAGCCCGATGTGGTGCTCACGTCCACCGTGCCGGGCGTAGTGCCGCCCACGGGCGTCATGGTGAACGAGCCATTCGCGAGCCCGGTGTCGACGGTGCCGCGTGGAAGCGGTGTCGGCAGCAGGATCGTCCAGGGCGCCGACCAGCCGGCCGGATCCGCCGGATCCCCCCAGCGCGCCGAGGACATGCCCCAGGCGTAGAGATCGAGCCCGGCGAACATGTAGCCTCCCGAGACGCCCCCGCCGACCGCCGAGGAGAACTGCGCGATCGCATTCGGTCCGTCGACGAGCACCGTGGGGTAGGCGAAGTTCCACCACTTGAAACCCTCGATGGCATTGCCGCCCGCGTCCTTGCCGTTCGGGCTCGTCGGGGAGATGTAATCGAGACTCACGCTGTAGTCGTCGGAGGCAAGCGGAAAGTCATGGGTGTAGGTGAAGCCCGTGCCATCGGGCAGCGCGCCCGAGATCTGTCCCGAGTACACCGCGCTCTCGATGTCGACGGTCTGCGCGACGAGCGGGCTCGCGAGCGGATCGACCACGCTCACCTGCACCTTGAAGCCCCGCACGAGCTGCCCGTTCTCGAGGAAGGACGGTCCGGTGCCGATCGGCGTCGCATCCGCCTTCGGGTCCGCCGGCTGGCGGAAGAAGAACTGCGTGTTGGCGGCGATCGTGACGGGCACCGCGACCCCGGCCGCGCTCTCGACGCTGAGGGTGCCGCTCGCGGCGTCGACGTGCAGCACGTGCCCTTCGGGGCTCAGCCACAGCTTGTTGAAGTCCGAGCTCACCCAGATGCGCACCGCGACCAGCGAGCCGTTCTCCTGGTAGCGGGCGCTCAGGCGCACGTCGCGGCCCATGAGAGTGGCGGCGGCGGCGGAGAAGCTCATCACCGTGGTGCGGGTGCCCGCATCGATGTCATAAAGCAGCGTGCCGTTCACGGAGTCCGGGAGGATCTCGAGCGTGGTCCCGGTCGAGACCGGCGCCTCCGGCGTGATCACCGGGAGCGTGGGCAGCTCCTTGGTGATCGTGATCGAGCTGCCGTCGCCCGCCACCGCCGTCACGTCACCGTACAGATCCCGCAGCACCAGGTGCGTGATGTCGGCGATCGGGCGACGGCGCACGGGGGTGTGGAAGTCGACCGCCCACTGCATCGCGGTCGCCGCCGGCGGCTGGTGCGCGACGATGAAGGCCGGATTCGACAGGTCGAACTCGAGATCGAGCGCGTTGCTGCCCGAGGCGCTCACAACGAGCGGCGAGTCGAAGCTCACGGTGACCGGCACCGTGAGGCTTCCCGATGCGCCCTGGGCGCCGACGATCTGGATGTCGCCGCTCGGCACGGTCTCCCCGGGAGTGCCGGCGAATCCGCTCTGCGGCTGCGAGGAGGCAACGAGCGCCACGTCGCCGGGGTTGGCGGACACGGTGAGCACCGCACCCGTGTAGGTCCCGGGCGGCACCGTGGCGTTGCCGAGGAGCTCGCCGATCTGGTCGAGCTCCTCGAGGTTGACCATCGGCGGATTCGCGGGCGCGGTGTACACCGTCACCGCGCCGCCCCCTGCCTGCGGCTGAAGCGCGATGGAGAGGATCTTCACGCCGATCGTGGCCCAGTCGCTCGCGGGCGCGTCGCTCACCAGCACGGCGAGCTTCGCCGAGGCGGCGACCGGAGTCTGCGAGGGCATGACGCTCGGCGCCGTGGAGCTCGTGCCGCCACAGGCGCTGAGGCTTGCGATGAGCGCGCCGCAGAGCGCCGCGCGGATCAACTTGAGGCTCATAGTGTGTTCCTCACCTGCATTGTCAAATTGGCGACAGCGCCCGCAAGCCGCCGTCGCCGACACCCAGCGGGCGAGGTCGTGAATGGTTGACGCGAGCGGGAGGCGTCGCCCGAGGTCAGCTCACCGTGTCAACTTCGAGCCGACTTCAGCGTTCGAGAACAGTCAGTCGCGCGCGAACGGCGCCTCGCATCGGGGCAGGAAGATGCGAACCGCGGTGCCCCGGCCCTCGGCGCTCGAGATCTCGAGCCACCCGCGCGCTTCGCGCGCGAATCCCGCGACCTGGGAAAGCCCGAGGCCCGTGCCTCGTCCCGGCTCCTTGGTGGTGAAGAACGCCTGGCAGGCGCGCTCCCTGACCTCGGGCGGCATGCCGCGCCCGCTGTCGACGACCGCGATCGTGACGAAATCGCCGTCCCTGCGCCCGTGGCATGCGGCATCGCCCCCCATCCCGCCGAGGCGCCCGTTGGCGGTCTCGATCCGAAGGCGCCCCGCGCCCTCCATCGCATCGCGCGCGTTCACCGCGAGGTTCAGGAGCGCGGTCTCGAGCTGCCCGGAATCGGCCGACACCGGCCAGACCTCGCGCGCGAGTGAAGTCTCGACCGTGATCCGCCCGCCGAGCGTCGGGCGCAGCAGCTCGGTGACGCTCGCGACCACCTCGTTCGGATCGAACGGGCGGACCTCCGGCGGAGTGCGTCGCGCGAAGCTCAACAGCTGCCGCGTGAGCGCGGTGCCCCGCTCGGCGCTGCGCCGGATCATCTCGAGATAACGGCGCGATTCGGAGTCCGCCTCCTGATACTCGAGGATCTCGACCGAATTGCGGATGACGTGCAGCAGATTGTTGAAGTCGTGCGCCACCCCTCCGGCGAGCAGGCCGAGGGCTTCCATCTTGCGCGCATGGGCGAGAGCGGCGGACGGGTGCGGGTGCCCCAGGCCCGCAACGGCCTCATCGTCCTCCTCGGGATCGCGGCCGTCGGCGGCCGCGCAGGATGCGGGGAACAGGTCGCGAGCGTCGTCTCCACGCAGGTCCATGACCGCCTCCAGGCGAGTGGGCCACCCGCCGTGACATATCACCGTGACATATCTCAGCCTGAGACGGCGCCCGGCGCAACCTGTCGGCCGTTGGCGTCGGTTTCGCGAGTGCGTCACGGGCCGGCAGCGGTCCCCGGGTCCCTCTCCCGCGCCGCCGCGCAAAGTCCATGGGCCTCAGAAATCCACTGTCGTCGTCTGATTGGCCGTCACGGTGGCATCGATCCCCGTCGTCGTCTTGGCGCCGCCGGCGCCGAGGAATACCAGGTTGCCGACATCACTCGTGGCGGGATCGTCGGTGCCGCAGGCGATCGCCACGGTGTAACTGCCGGCTTGCAGGAACGGCTGGTCGAAGGTGTAGGTGTTCGAGGAGGACGAGTAGGTGATCGAGGCCACCACGGGATTGACGTGCCCGGCGGGCGGCGGGTTCACGACGTCGGTGAGCGTGGCGTTCTGGCCGGAGTAGATGTAGACGTGGGCGTTCGGCAGCGGTCCGCTCGTGCCGCTGGTATATCCGCTCAGGCATCCTCCGCCGGTCGCGGCCGTCGACTGCAGGCTCGAGAGCGCCACGGTGCCGCTGATCGTCCCGACCTGGACGTCGTCGAGCAGCCGCATCGCGGGCACCAGGAAATAGACCTGCTGGCCGTTGGAGGTCTGGCCGGGAGGCGCGGTCGCGGAGAGCGACTGCGCCAGCATGAAGTCGATGGTGTAGTTGGCCGTCTGATTGGCCGTGAGCGTGAAGCCCTGCACCAGCTTCAGGCCGGTTTGGGCACCGCTCGGGATCCTGAGCGGATACTGCGCGCCGTTGATATCGATGTAGGAGTTGGCCACGGTGCCGTTGCTGCCGACGCTGAGGAGCAACCGGATCCACTGGTAGTTGCCGGCCGGCACCGAGACCCCGCTGAGGAGTCCGCTGACCTTGCCGTTCTGGTCCTGCAGCAGATCGATGCTCATGGGCGAGCCGAAATCGTAGGTGAGCGCCTTGCCGCCGCCGCTCGGTTGCAGCTCGACGCCGGTCACGGAGATCACCACCGAGCTCGCCGAATCGATCGGGCCGTCGGTGATCCCGAGGTTGAGCGTGCTGGAGGACCCGCCGCCTCCGCCGGAGCCGCCGCAGGCGGCAAGCACGGGCAGAACGAGCGCGCTCAGCGCGAGTGACCGCAGCCGGAACGCGGCGGACCGGGTGTTGGAAGTCTTCGGGCTCATCGGTGATCTCCTGCAGCGATGACACGAGACGACAATGAAAACCGATGTTCCCGCGAGAGTAAAGCGTGTCGCCGATCGGCGTCATGGACGGCGGGCGATTCAGCCGCCGTTCAGACAGCCAATTCAACAGAATGCGGCGGGGAGCGGGCCCACCGCGGGCGAGTGCGCCTCAGGCCGCCGATCCCGACAACATGCGACGCACGTAGTCCCTGCCGAGCCGACACGCCTCATGAAGCGGCAGGCCGCGGGCGATTCCGCCGGCGATCGCGCTCGCGAGCGCGCAGCCCGTGCCGCGGTGGCGGCCGGCGATTCTCGGCCCAGAGAGCCAGCGCGCGTGACCGTCGGCATCGAGCAGCAAGTCGGCGGATTCCTCGCCGCTCGAATGCCCGCCCTTGACCAGCACCGCGCGCGGACCCTGCGCGTGGAGCTCCCGCGCGAGGGCGAGACGCGACTCGGCGCTGCCGGTGTCCGCTGTTCCGCAGAGACTCTCGGCCTCCGGGATGTTGGGAGTCAGGAGCGTCACGAGCGGAAAGAGCCGCGCGGCCAGCTCGCGCCGGCCCTCCTCATCGAGGAGCATCCCGCCCGAGGAGGAAAGGAGCACCGGATCGAGCACGATGGGGAGCGAGCTCGCGTGCGCCAGCGTCTCGGCGACCGCCCGGACGATCGCGCCCGTGGCGAGCATGCCGATCTTGACGGCGCCGATGCGGCCCGAGTCGAGCGCGGCGCGGATCTGCGCGCTGACGATCCCCGGCGGGAGCGGGTGCGAGGCGAGGAGATGCGCGTCGGTCTGCGCCGTGATCGCGGTCACCGCGCAGAGCGCCTCGACGCCCGAATCGGCGAGCGCGCGCACGTCGCGCGCGAGTCCCGCCCCGCCGCTCGAGTCGGTGCCGGCGATGACGAGCACGGCGGCCCGCGCGCTCACCGTCAGTCTCCGAGGGCGATGAGGGCGAGGTTCGCGTGTCCCTGACGCCGGAGGGCGCCCGCGGCGCGCCACGCCCTCACCCCGGAGCGGCAACACAACACCACGCGCGCCTCGCGCCCGGGCCGCACCGCGCCGCGCTCGAGCTCCTCGAGGGGGAGCCGGAGCGCGGAGCCAAAGGGCGAGGCCGGCGCCTCCTCCAGGCTGCGCAGGTCGATCACGAGATCCTCCGCCCTCACCTCCTCCGGGGCGATGAAGCGCAGCGCGGGCTCCGCGGGCTCGCTCGCGAGCGCGAACGAGAACTCCCCGATGCGCAGGGTCCTGAAGTCGAGGGTCAGGAGGCGGCCGAGGACCGGGGGCGTCAGGCCGAGGATGAGCGCGAGCGTGAGATGCGCCTCGAGCGTTCCCATCACCCCGACCGCGGTGCCGAGCACGCCCGTGCCCGAGCAGGAGCCCGCCTGGCGCGGCATCTCGGGAAACACCGCCCGATAGCTCGGCGCGCCGGCGCAGAAGGCTCCGACATAACCCGAGAGCCCGAGGACCGAGGCGCTCACCAGCGCAAGTCCCCGCCGCTGGCACTCATCGCTCA
Source organism: Pseudomonadota bacterium (assembly GCA_021815905.1). The sequence goes on from JAKAZP010000049.1 coordinate 6,695, forward strand.
GGATGTAGCTCACCGCGAGACTGTCGGCGGCATCGACCGCGATGTCCGTGCCGGCGAGCAGCCGCGCGGCATTGCCCGGGGTGAGCCGCTCGACGAGCGGCTCGAGGGCGGTGTGGGGATTCAACTCGGCGAGCGTTGCGGCCGCGGCGAGCGCCTTGGGCCGGCCGAGGTCGCTCATGCGGTAAAGCGGCTGACGGTGAAGGTTCGATTCCTCGACGAGGTCGTGATCGACGATGCGCAGCCGCCCGACGCCCGCGGCGGCGAGGTACGGGAGCAGCGCGCACCCGAGGCCGCCCGCCCCGATGACGAGCACGGAGGCGCGACCCAGGCGCGCCTGGCCCTCGGGACCGACTTCGGGCAGCACGGTCTGCCGCGCGTAGCGCTCGCTCATGCCGGCGCCCGCCCCTCGGCCGCCGCGAGCCAGGCGCGGATCCGCGTGTCGGGATCGGCGTTTCTCACGATGTCGGTGACCACGGCGGCCGAGTCGGCGCCCGATGCGAGCACGCCCGGCAGCCGCTCGAGCGTGATGCCGCCGATCGCGACCAGCGGGAGGTCGCCGATGCGCCGCCTCCACTCCCCGATGCGCGCAAGCCCCTGCGGGGCGAACGCCATGGCCTTGAGGAGCGTCGGGTAGATCGGCCCGAGGGCGACGTAGTCGGGTGAGAGCGCGAGCGCGCGCTCGAGCTCGCCCTCATCGTGCGTGCTCACCCCGAGACGCACCCCCGCGCGCTTCAGCGCCGGGACGTCCGCCCGATCGAGGTCGCCCTGGCCGAGATGCACGAAATCGCAGCCCTCCTCGAGCGCGAGCGGCCAGTAGTCATTCAGCACGAGCTGCGCGCCGGCCGCGGCGCAGCAGCGGAGCGAGGCCCGCAGCGCCTCCCGGACCTCCCCCGGGGCGCGCTCCTTCATCCGCAGCTGCACCAGGCGCGCGCCCTGATCGACGAGCCGCCCGACCCAGGCGGCGCTCTCGACGATGGGATAGACGCGCGCGAGCCTCATCCGAGGAAGGCCTTGCCGATGAGGGGGGTCGAGGGCACCGCGAGGTCCCGCGGCTCCATGGGCCCGGCGCGTGAGGCCGCGTGCCCCGCCTCGACCGCGCGCGCGAACGCCGCGGCCATGGCGACCGGGTCGCGCGCCTGGGAGACCGCGGTGTTGACGAGCACGGCGTCGTAACCCAACTCGAGCGCCTGGGCGGCGTGCGAGGGGAGCCCGAGTCCCGCATCGATCACGAGCGGCACTTGCGGAAAGCGCGCGCGCAGGCTCCTCAGGCCGAGCAGGTTGTTGAGTCCCCGGCCCGAGCCGATGGGCGCGCCCCAGGGCATGAGCACCCGGCAGCCCGTCTCGAGCAGCCGCTCGGCGACCACCAGGTCCTCGGTCGTGTAGGGAAACACCTGGAACCCGTCCTGGGAAAGCACCCGCGCCGCCTCGAGCAGCCCGAACACATCCGGCTGCAGCGTGTCCTCGTCCCCGATCACCTCGAGCTTCACCCAGCTCGTCCCGAACACCTCGCGGGCCATGCGCGCGGTGGTCACGGCCTCCTTCGCCGTGTGGCAGCCGGCGGTGTTCGGCAGCACGCGCACGCCGAGATCGCGGATGAGGCTCCAGAACGCCTGGCCCGAACGCTCCCCGCCCGACTCCCGCCGCAGCGACACGGTGACCACCTCCGCCCCGCCCGCCTTGACGGCCGCGGCGAGAATCGCGGGCGAGGCATAGCGGGAGGTCCCCAGGAGCAGCCGGGATCCGAACTCGACGTCGTAGAGCGTGAGCATCTAACCTCCCTGCATGGGCGCGACGACCTCGAGCCGGTCGCCCTCGCGCAACCGGGCGCGCTCGCGCTCGGCAGCGGCGACGAACTCGCCGTTGACCGCGGTCGCGACCACGGCGCCGCCGTAGCCGAGCTCATCGAGCGCCCCGGCGAGAGCCTCGGCGCGGATCTCGCGGGCCACGCCATTGACGAGGACCCTCATGGCGCCCCCGCGGCTGCGCCCGTCCCGCGGCGCAGGGCTGGCGCCGCGGGATCGGACGCAGTCTCGCTCGAGAGCACCTCCGCGGCCACGCGCTGCGCGAGCGCCGGCGCGAGGAGGAAGCCGTGGCGGTAGAGCCCGTTCACGTACACCGTGTTCCCGATGTGCTCGATGCGCGGCAGGTTGTCGGGAAAGGCGGGACGGACGCCCATGCCGATCTCCACGATCTCCGCCTCGGCGAATGCCGGATGCAGCGCGTACGCGGCGGAGAGGAGCTCGAGCAGGGCGCGCGCGCTGATGCGCTTCGCCGCGTCGCTCTCGATCATGGTGGCGCCGATCATGAAGTGGCCATCGTCCCGCGGCACGACGTAGACCGGCACCCGCGGATGCAGCACGCGCACCGGACGCGAGAGGCGGATGTCGGGCATGCGCACGATGAGCATCTCGCCCTTGACGCCGCGAAGATCCTTGAGCACCTCGCGCGCGGCAAGCCCCGTGCAATCGACGACGCGCCCGAGCCCCGCGGCGCGCGCGGCGGCGAGCTCGTGCTCGGGCACTGCGAAGCGCACGCTCACGCCGAGGGACTCGAGTTGCCCGAGGAGCGCGCCGAGCGCGGCGCGCGGATCGAGATGACCCTCCTCGGGAAAATAGAGTCCGTGGCTGAAGCGCCCGGCGAGGTCGGGCTCGAGACGGTCGATGGCGCTCGCATCGAGCCGCTGGTAGCGGTCGGTGCGGGAGGCGAACTGGGTGAGCTCCCCGCTGTCCCGGCCGTGAGCGAGGACCAGCGACCCGGCGAGATGCGTGCCCGGGAAGCGCCGCGGCCACCACGTGAGGCTTTCGGCTCCCAAGGTCGCGATCGGCGCCTCGGCGCGCTCGCGCTCGCACCGGGGAGCGAGCATCCCGCCTGCGAACCAGGAGCAGGACGACTCCCCGAGCCGCGCCGCGCGCTCGAGCACCTGCACGGTCGCGCCCCGCTCGGCGAGCTCGAGCGCGCAGGCGAGTCCCGCCACCCCCGCTCCGAGGACAGTGACGCGCACGGGCTCAGCTCCGCCCGCCGCCCGCACCCGGCGCCTCGCCCGAGGGTACGTACAGCTCCCCGCCGGCGGCGCGGAATTTCTCCGCCATCGCGGCGAGTCCCTGCTCGCGCGCCTCGGCGCGCACCTCGTGCGAGATGCGCATGGAGCAGAACTTCGGCCCGCACATCGAGCAGAAGTGCGCCACCTTGTGGCCCTCCTTGGGCAGGGTCTCGTCGTGGAAGGCGCACGCGGTGTCGGGATCGAGGGAGAGATTGAACTGGTCCGCCCAGCGAAAATCGAAGCGCGCGCGCGAGAGCGCGTCATCGCGCGCCCGCGCGCCCGGATGCCCCTTGGCGAGATCCGCCGCGTGCGCGGCGATCTTGTAGGTGATGACGCCGGTCTTCACGTCGTTGCGGTCGGGGAGCCCCAGGTGCTCCTTCGGCGTCACGTAGCAGAGCATCGCGGTGCCGTACCAGCCGATCATGGCCGCGCCGATGGCGGAAGTGATGTGATCGTACCCCGGGGCGATGTCGGTCGTGAGGGGTCCCAGGGTGTAGAACGGCGCCTCGGCGCAGCACTCGAGCTGCTTGTCCATGTTCTCCTTGATCTTGTGCATCGGGACGTGTCCCGGTCCCTCGATCATCACCTGACAGTCGTGCTTCCAGGCGACGCGCGTCAGCTCCCCGAGCGTCTCGAGCTCGGCGAACTGCGCCGCATCGTTGGCGTCGGCGATCGAGCCCGGGCGCAGGCCGTCCCCGAGCGAGAAGCTCACGTCGTACGCGCGGCAGATCTCGCAGATCTCCTCGAAGTGCCGGTAGAGGAAGCTCTCGCGGTGGTGCGCGAGGCACCACTTGGCCATGATCGAGCCGCCGCGCGAGACGATGCCGGTGACGCGCGAGACGGTGAGCGGGACGTAGTGCAGGCGCACGCCGGCGTGGATGGTGAAGTAATCGACCCCCTGCTCGGCCTGCTCGATCAGGGTGTCGCGGAACACCTCCCAGCTCAGGTCCTCGGCGATGCCGCCCACCTTCTCGAGCGCCTGGTAGATGGGCACCGTGCCGATCGGCACCGGGGAGTTGCGCAGGATCCACTCGCGGATGGTGTGGATGTTGCGCCCGGTCGAGAGGTCCATGACGGTGTCGGCCCCCCAGCGGATCGCCCAGACCATCTTGTCGACCTCCTCGGCCGCGCCCGAGAGCACCGCGGAGTTGCCGATGTTGGCGTTGATCTTCACCAGGAAATTGCGCCCGATCACCATGGGCTCGGATTCCGGGTGGTTGATGTTGGCGGGAATGATGGCGCGTCCGGCGGCGACCT